>DAIDIX010000058.1 GCA_027451645.1 Candidatus Dormiibacterota bacterium
TGTAGGAGCCAACCGCAAGGCAGAAGGCTGCTGTCACGCAGGAGAGGGTGTTCAGGGCATCTCCACTCGTTGTTGCAAGCGGTGTCGTGACAGGCGATGTTCTCGCAACCCCTTCTGGTGTCCAGACATCAAGGTCATTCCAGAGTGCAGATCCCGAGGTTGTATCTGCAACCAGCAGCATGCACCAGGAGATTCCCGCACATGATGCAGTGATCAGCTGTGGAGCGCTTCGTGTTCCTGTCCCAGATCGCCCCGGGATCCTGAGAATGTGTCCACTGCTCCACGTAGTGCCAGTGAGCGTGCTCCACCATGTAGCAGAACAGCCTCCACTACAGCCCTCTGTCTCACTGGACGTGCCAAATGCAATGCAGTTGGTCCCACTGCATGAGGCAGCATCAATTGACTCCGAGATACAGGATGGACCATATATGGCTGTGCACGACATGCCGGGCTCACAACCCGGCACAGTAGAGCACTTGGCAGTAGGTACTGTGAGCTCAGGAAGACTTTCTGCACTCCAACGTGTTCCATTCCAGAGATATGAAACACTTCCGTACGCAAGACAGTACGTAGGCGATGCACAGCTCACACCACCGAAGTCTGGACTGCTGATGCCGGAACCTTGGAGCGTGAGCGCAGTCGACCATGTCGAGCCATTCCAGCTGAGAAGAACTGCTTCATTTTCTCCAAAGCTTCCTGCAGCCACACAGTAGGTGGAAGAAGGACAGCTCACATATGGAAATGCTGCAGTTGGATACTGTGCACCAGTTGGTCCCCATTGGAACACCCACTTTGCAGGCACGATTGTCCTGGACTGCGCCTGCACGCTTCCCAGTGGAAGGAGAAGACTGAGCACACCCAGCACAGTGCAAGCCATCCTGAAGCGTGCCCCTCCGAACTGCCGCACATTCATGATACCCGTCGCCTCCTCGCAAACTCAGCCCCTGCTCCAATCAGCACTGCGCACATGACGAGTGCCGAGAGAATGAACGTCCAGTTCCAGGGTGCTGGAACCGTGATTCGCACGAGCCTTTCAGTACAGCTGCTGCATGAGGAGACAAGAAGCGAACATGCAGTCTCTGTCTCACAGGGAGCCGAGAGCGCATCAGCCTCACCCACCTTCTCCATCAGGGTCACCTTTCCAGATCCTGTATTGAGCTTGAGAATCTCCGCTGGACGCGCGAGGTACGTTTCAGCAGGAATAGTGGCTATGCAGTATTCCGTTGAAGGACATGAAACATATGCACCTACCTGCCCAAGAGGGAAGGTAGGGAGATCTGTTGTGTGCCAGCTGGTCCCGGAGAGTGTTGCAAAGAACGCGATCTCCTTGTCATGCAAGCCATTCTGGATAGTCGGCGTTTCTGTTCCCAGCACAGTACAGCTGGTGGAATCCGTGCAGAAGATGCTCTGATATTCAGGAACATACCCATGTGGAGCAGGCTGTGGAGTCAGCATTGTCCAGCGCGTGCCTGTGAGTGCTAGGAGCCTGGCTCCACTTGCCCAGAATGGCAGGTAGTTCGATTCTGCAATGAAAGCGCAGTCCAAAACCCCTGTGCACGACATTCCGGAAAAGCCATATCCTGCAGGGAGTTTGGGGAGCGTGAGCGCACGCCACGTCCTCCCATTCCACTCTGCAGATTCTGGGACAGTCTGGACAGCATCACGGAATCCGCCAGATGCATTTCCTGCAGCCAGGCAGAAAGTGGATGATAGGCAGCTGAGGGAATCAAGGTACGTTCCAAGATACCCCGTATTGAGCTGGATATCCTTCCTGACCCATGCTTTCCCATTCCAGAGCTCGGAAAATGTCGCCCCCCCTCCCTGACTCCTTCCAAGAGCCATGCACCAGATTGGCGACAGACAGGTGACTGTGGAGAGATTCCATGGCCCATGCACATTATCCGCAAGTGGAAAATCAGCAAGGTGCCACTCTGCTCCATTCCACTGGGCTGCCACTCCGAAGCTGAAATACGCCCTGTTCGTATAAGTGCCCACTGCCATGCAGAAGTCCTGTGAGGTGCAGGAGATTGCGCTGTAACGGGTTGACCCGTAGGAGGTTGGTACGGGAAGCGTCCTCCCTGCAGCCTGCTCCAGGGACTTTGCAGAGGCCAGCTGGACATTTCCTGCGAAGCACACGATGCCAAGTACAGTCGCCAAGATGACACTGAGGGAAAGACGTAGGGAACGACGGGTCATGACCACATGCTACATCCCAGTAATCCTGTGGACAGAGAATGCTGCATGTGCTGTCACATGGAGTGACAAAGCACCATACAGCACTGCTACCGGGCGAAGGTATCCACCCCAAGAAGTCCACATCCGCAGGTGTCGCCCGTTACAGGATCAATGAGGATGAGGCTTCCCATGCCTTTGCACGCTGAGTACGCGTCATAAACGATCGGTTCAGCAGTCTGAACTTTCACCACACCGATTCCATGCTCCTCGATGGAGTCGTACGGTACTACGGATCTCGCCTCAAGATCCACCACTCCTGCCACTTCCGTCACTCGGGTCTGGGTTTCCTTTGTGGAATGCCGAAGGACATACCTCTTTCCTGCAACGAGTGGCTGGGGAGCAAACCAGAGTACGGTCACCTCAAGTTCACGAGATGTCGAGGGGAGAGATCCGGCTGCAATCGTGTCACCACGGGAGACATCGATGTCCTCAGCAAGTGTGATGCGTGCAGCATCACCTGGAAGAGCCGTGCCTTCTCGTCCGTTGCAGGTGACAACTGCAGCAACTGTCGCCTCAACTCCACGAGGAAGGACAGTCACCCTGTCGCCAGTACACAGCGGATCTCCAAGAACCATGCCTGCATACTCCCTTCCACCATTTTCGGACCGGATTGTCCATTGGACTGGAAATCTGGCACCACCTGCTGATGAAGCACGTGCAGATGCTCCGGGAAGACTGTCCACAGCGGAAAATACACTGGGACCGGAATACCACGGTGCCTTCCTCGAACTTCCCACAACATTGTCTCCGTACAGCGCAGAGATGGGGACGATAATCAGTGTCGGGATGCCAAGCTCCTCTGCATATTCCTGAAGCTCTTCCGCAACGGATGCAAACGCCTCCTGTCTCCAGTCGACCCTGTCCATCTTGTTCACAGCTGCAACCACGGCAGTGATGCCCATGAGTCTTGCTATGGCCAGGTGACGTTTCGTCTGTTCCCGTATGCCTTTCTCCACATCGACCACCATCACAGCTGCATCAGCAGTGGATGCGCCCGTAGCCATGTTCCGTGTGTACTCCACATGGCCAGGACAGTCCGCAATGATAAGTTTCCGTGTGGATGTTGCAGCGTATCTGTATGCGACATCGATAGTGATGCCCTGCTCCCGCTCTGCCTTGAGGCCGTCTGTCACATACGCGAGTTCCACCCCTGCAACTCCCCGGCGTGCACTCGCCTCTGCCACAGCCTGCATCTGGTCCCGGAATAGCTGCTTTGTATCATGGAGAAACCTTCCAATGAGCGTTGACTTTCCATCATCGACTGAGCCAATCGCTGCAATGTGAAGAAGCGGTGCAGTATCAGTGGTGGCGCCTTTCGCTGCTGATCCAGTGGACTGCTGTCTGGAGAGTGGCCTTTTAGAAGTACCCTTCACGCTTCCGCTCCTCCATGGCATGTTCGGAGAACCGGTCATCTGCCCGAGTTGCTCCCCGTTCACTCACATCGGACATCTCCACCTCCTGCAGGATCTCGTGGATGGTGCTCGCAGTGGAAGGAACAGCTGCAGTACAGGTAGCATCACCAACTGTGCGGAACCTCACAGTCGAACGGGAGGTTGACTCGCTATCCCTGGGCTGCAGGAACTCCGTTACTGCAAGCAGCATGTTGTCCCGGGAAACCACTTCCCGCTCATGAGCAAAATACAGCTCTGGAAGGGCTATTGATTCCTGCTGGATGTACTCCCAGATGTCCCTCTCTGTCCAGTCGGAGATGGGGAACACACGAAGGTGTCTTCCCTGGTTTCTGCTCATGTTGAAGAGATTCCAGAGTTCTGGCCTCTGATGCCGTGGATCCCACTGCCCAAATGAATCCCGGACAGAGACAATGCGTTCCTTCGCCCGGACTTTGTCCTCATCTCGTCGAGCACCTCCAATGAGTGCATCGAACCGGAACTCGTCTATTGCATCAAGAAGTGTCACGCTCTGGAGGCGGTTCCGTGAGACTCCATCTCCAGGGTCTGTGACACGGCCCATATCAATTGACAGCTGTACTGACGCGACAATGAGTTCCTCTCCAAGCTCCTCCATACGCCTGTCCCGAAACGCAAGCACCTCGGGAAAGTTGTGTCCTGTATCGACATGGAGCACAGGAAAGGGGAACCTGGCTGGACGAAATGCCTTCTCAGCAAGACGGAGAAGAACAGCAGAATCTTTTCCCCCACTAAACAGGAGGGCTGGCCGCTCGCAGGTTGCAGCAACCTCCCGGAGGATGTAAATGCTCTGTGACTCGAGAGAATCGAGATGGGATCTGGCTGGGAGCGGATTGGCGTGTGACATGGAAGATTTCTTAAGGCTTTCCTCAGATATGAGGTCTCCCCATACCTTTATCATGGTGAACAAGATTGCTCCCTGAGACCCGCCTGAGAACCCGGGATGCACCCACAGGAGATCCATGATGATTCGCCCCGCACCCCGCCATACAGAAGAAGAGCTCAAGACCACGTCTGCATCCTTTGAGAATGCATTTCCAGAGGAAATCCTCTCCTGGGCAATTGCAGAGTTTGGCAGGGACATCGTCCTTGCATGCTCCTTTCAGGACTGTGTCCTCATAGAGATGGCAACAGCAGTCGATCCCTCCATCGAAGTAGTCTTTCTCGACACGGAAGCACATTTCCCTGAAACGATGGCATTTGTTGAGACCGTGCGTGCCCACTTCAACCTCAATCTCACGATCACCACTCCCCCAGCTGAGGCAGCCAATTGGCCATGCGGTACATCCCGCTGCTGTGAACTGAGAAAGGTAGCCCCACTCAGTTCTGTCCTGGCCGGGAAGGCTGCCTGGATCACAGCTCTCAAGCGCTGTGATGCCCCAACACGGTCCGATGCACCCATCTGCTCCTTCGACAGCCAGTTCGGCCTCGTGAAAATCAATCCCCTTGCCACCTGGTCTGACGACGATGTTGAGGCGTACCGCATCGGACACGATCTCCCTGCACACCCTCTCATTGCCAAGGGGTATCCCTCGATTGGCTGTGCCCCAACCACTAAGCCCGTAGCTCCAGGAGATCATCCACGCTCAGGACGGTTCATCGGGATGGAGAAGACGGAATGTGGACTCCACTTCCCCTCCTCCGGGGCTGCATCCGGATCATAGGTTCACCTGCAGCAGATTCCCGCATCTGCATCCGTTTCAAGATCAGATCGCACTGCGATACCCACCGAACGCGTCAAAACTGCCACTGGCAATTTTCCCCTCCAGTCGGTACAATGGTTCAAGGAGTCATATAGGCAGATCGGCAATCGATCTCCTGTCATACTCGCAAGAGAGGGGAGTGGGTGTGATTCGTATTCCATGGCTGCATGGGCATAAGTCACCGTCCGATGTGGATCCATCGTGGTATCAGTCGATGGCTGCCGGACATGATGTTCCCGTTGCGCCTGCTGCACACGGTGCCTGGGGACCAGAGTACTGGCCACAGGAAGTGCGTGAGAACCTCACGACCTGGCCCCCAACATTCAAGGAGCGCCAGGTCATTGATGCTGTCCGCACACCATGGTCTCAACCAGTTGTCCTGTCCGTCATGGGCAGGAAGCACGGTGTGGGCAAAAGCACTATTGCACGGCTCCTCCAGCAGATTTATGCACTTCACCGGAATGACACTGTCGTCGTTGTACGGCACAATGCAGTGAAGGAACGTGCAGCAAGCCCGGACCGTGCAGATCTTGTTCCGGTGGGAAGTTCTCCAGCGACAAGGAGCCATAGTCTCCCTGCTGGCGAGAATCCTTCCTCTCCGGACGCTGCTTATGAAGTGCACGTGATGCCAGGAACACGGCTTGCCATAGCAGATGCTCCATCATCACCGTCAGAGGTCCGCGAGCTTCTTGCACGGCTCAGGAAGGAGTACGCACTCGTCATTTGCGACATCGAGGACTCGACGCCCGAAGCATCAGTTTTCGCCTACCTCTCACAGAGTACGCAGATTCTCATGGTTGCAACTCCAAGCATCGATGGAGTCTACGCAGCATCCTCATCCCTTTCGTGGCTACGGGAGCAGGGGTTTCGCGAGCTCAGTGACAAGGCGATCGTCTGCATCAACCAGATTCGGGCCATTCCTTTCAGCACACTCGTTTCAATCACTCGGTATTTCCAGCAGCATCACCGCACAGTTGTGCGGGTAGTCTGGGACAGGGCAATTGCCAATGATGTCCATGTCCCAGATCTCGACTCTCTCCTGCCCACCACAAGGACAGGACTCTATGAGCTTGCTGCTGCTGTCGCAACTCAAAGTTGTTATTCGCATGCATAATCAGGTATTACAGAAGGATAGTTTTTTGTCTCGACAAGGAGGACGGGAACATGTGGGTATTGGGTGATGTGAGCTGGACACCAAATCCCAGCGCTTTGCCAGGGTTCGGAACACTGCAGGGTATAACCAATGCAGTGGGTGCATATGCACTGCTCGGATGCCTGGTGGCAATTATTGGTGGAGGTGTTGCCTGGGCAGCCGGCTCGAGTTCGGCAAATGCACAGGTTGCAGCAATGGGGAAGAAGACCGTTGCAGGAGCCATCGTTGGAGCACTCATCATTGGTGCATCCTCGATCCTGATCAACTTCTTCTACCACACAGGTCAGACGCTGCACTAAGCCAATTACGCAGTTGTACGGGCTCCCGAATCGGGGAGAGACGGGAGTCCGTTCTCGCATCGTTAACCTACGTTCGAGGGGTGTCGAACTTGTAGGAGAGAGCAGGGGGAATCAGTGGTGGGATTCGTTCGCTACGTCCACAGGACGTACGTACGCATTGCGTTTGCAATCCTGACGCTCGTGTGCTGCATGCCGTTCCTTTCAGGAACTGTTGCAGCAGCGACAGCTGACCACGCCCCGACACCGGTCATCGCATCGGGCATTTTCAACACGTGCCAGATACCCGTTATCTCACAGGCATGCCAGACTGCATCGAGTGCTTCGAGCACCCTTACAAATCCTGCGAGTTCCCTGGCAAGTTCCATTGCATCATCCGTCCTCAATGCCATCGATTCCTGGGTGACGAATGCTGCAATCTGGATCCTCGACAAGGTCGTTGCCCTCATCAACTCATCGACCACACCGAACCTTTCTGCACCGTGGTTCATGCAGCACTACAGTGTCATGGTGACGCTTGGAGCACTCGTCATGCTCCCACTTCTCCTGCTCACTGCACTGCTCGGTGCAATAAAGGGAGATCCCTCCCTTCCCCTCCGTGCCGCATTCGTCTACGTTCCTGTTGCCTGCATTGGCACCTTTGTCTCGCTCCATGTCGTTGATGCACTCCTGAAGATTGTCGACTGGATGTGCAGTGTCGTTCTCACAGGAATGAATTCGGACTACTCATCATTTGTGTCCAATATCAGTACTGCCCTCAATGGTGGCAACTCGCCATCCATTGCGACTCCATTTGTCGCGCTCATTTCAAGCTTTCTCATAGTGGTATTTGGCTTTTTCATCTTTATTGAGCTCCTTGTCCGTGAAGCAACAATCTACGCAACTGCCATCTTCATTCCACTCATTCTCACGACTCTTGTCTTTCCCCAGGCATCGCGCATGGCAACGAAGATGTTTGAGACTCTCATTTTCGTCATCATCTCGAAATTTGTTCTCGTTGTCGTCCTCTCCGTTGGCATTGCTGCACTTGGCGGGAGCGCTACAGGAGGGTTCGCTGCTGTCCTTGCTGGCGTTGTCATCGTCATCATGACTGCATTTACACCAGCAGCAATCCTTGCACTTGTGCCTACCATTGAGGGTTCCATCTCGACCTTCGTCACTGCACAGTCAATCGGTATCGGTGAGGGACTTGTTGCAGCCACAACAGGTGCAAGTGTCTACAGCGGAATCCGCAGGTTCAATGAGGCGCGCATCGCATCGAGCACTGTTTCTGGTGCATCTGCAGCAGGAGCTGCTGGTGGCGCTGCTGGAGGTGCTGCAGGTGCAGTGCACCTCATTGGCAGCCGTGCAGCGCAAAGTGGACAGAGCTTCCAGCAGGGTGCAACCCAGCACCAGCCGAACTCCTCAGGTGGCATGGGCAACTCCCAGACCCAGGGAGGACCTACTGGCTGGCGAGGTACCCAGCAGCAGTCACCCCAACCCAGAACAACGATCGTTCCCAGTGAAACCCGTGGGGGATCTGGTCCAACATCGAATGGCCCTACAATTCCGCCCTCATCGGAAGGAGGTATGAGTGATGTCTGATGATCTTCGGTACCGGTTTGGTCCGCTTGAGCAGCGTGGATTCCTCTTCGGACTCCGTACTGCACAGGTTGGCCTCCTCTTTGGTGGTGCCTTTCTTGGTGTCATTGCAATGCATGCGATTCCGGGAAGCGGTGGCATTGTGCTGGCCATTCTCTTCCTCACTGCTGCAGCTGGCTCATGCTTCTGGCATGTGAGCGGACGGAGTGTGGACCAGTGGGTTCCCGTAGGAATCCGGTGGCTTGTCCGCCAGTCCAGGAAGGAGAATGTCCATGTGTCCCAGGCTCCACTTCGTGGCCACAGCTGGAAGACACCCCTCATCCCGAAGGATGCTCCTCCAAGCCTGAAAACCATCTCCATCATTGCTGCACCAGTTGCTGGTGGAGAGCTTGGCATCGTGAAGGATGAGCTTGCTGGCACATATACTGCAGTACTCGCAGTACGTGGACGGTCATTCGCTCTCCTTGACCAGCAGGACAAGGCCCGGCTCCTCTCACAGTGGGGGGATGTCCTCACCGGACTTGCACGTGAGGGAAGTCCCATCACGCGCCTCCAGTGGCTTGAGCGCACCTCTGCTGATGGAGGGGAGTCTGTTGCCCAGTACCTCCGTG
>DAIDIX010000059.1 GCA_027451645.1 Candidatus Dormiibacterota bacterium
TGCCTGCCATGCATCATCTGCAAGGTACGAGGAGTGTGGACGGGGAGCAGGAGCTCCATATGCTGCAGTGGAAATGTCTGTCACTGTGCATGAGCTCCCTGACTCATGGAGAATGGCACGGGCGAAGTCTGCCCAATTCGTCTTTCCCCGGTTGGAAAGATGGAAGGTGCCAGAATACTTGCTATCCGCTATCCGGATGAGTGCTGGTGCAAGCGAGCCAGTCCATGTCGGACTTCCCCACTGGTCTGCAACAACGCGAAGTTCAGTTCGCTCAGCTCCGAGCCGCAGCATTGTGAGCACGAAATTCGGACCATCCTGACCAAAGAGCCATGATGTCCGGACGATTGCAGTGCCACGTTCATACTCGGCCCGGACTGCCTGCTCGCCTTCCCACTTCGTAGTCCCATACACACCACGCGGGGCTGGAACATCCGTTTCACGCCGGTCGGAATCATCGTCGTTGCAGAATACGAAATCCGTACTGATATGGATGAAGTGTGCTCCACACTGCCGGGCAGCCACAGCAAGATTCCGTGCACCATCAGCATTGACTGCACGGCATGCATCAGGAGCTGACTCTGCCCCGTCGACATTGGTCCACGCTGCACAGTTGATGATGACGTCAGGATGCAGGCCTGCGAAATAGGCATTCACTGCTGCGGATGAGGTGATGTCACACTCCTCGCGATCAATGCATGTGACAGGAATGCCTGCCACCTCAAGATGATGCTGAAGTTCCTTTCCAAGCTGGCCAAGCGCACCGGCAACGACAAACTGCTTCATGTCACCCCTTCGAGACAGGCTCGTCCTGTGGACGGTAGTTCCGCTCGTAGAACTCCCAGAAATCCCGGGACTTCAACGGACGCCACCACTCCTCATTCGCAACGTACCAGTCGACTGTACGCTTCATGCCCTCCTCAAAGGTGACGGAAGGTTCCCATCCGAGTCCCCTGAGTTTCGTGTTGTCGATGGCGTACCGCTGATCATGGCCAAGACGGTCACGCACATGTTCCTTGAGGGACTCTGGCTTTCCGAGAAGACGAAGGATCGTATCAGCAACAGTGAGTCCATTGATCTCGGTGCCGATGCCTACATTGTAGTTCTCGCCAGGGGTCCCCTTCCGGAGTGCTGTATCAATGCCGCTGCAGTGGTCATCCACGAAGAGATAGTCCCGGACTGCCTGTCCATTGCCGTAGATCGGAAGCGGCCTGTCATCAATGGCATTTGTGATGAAGAGCGGAATGATCTTCTCGGGAAACTGGTACTGGCCATACGTGTTTGAGCCCCGGGTGATGATTGCGGGAAAACCGTATGAGGTACGGTACGACCAGATGAGGAGCTCACCTCCTGCCTTGCTTGCACTGTAGGGACTTCGCGGTGCAAGGAGATCAGTTTCGACACTCCGGCCTGTGTGGACATCTCCATACACTTCATCCGTACTCACCTGAAGGAACCGGGCATGCTTGGCATTCCGGGCAGCCTCGAGGAGGACATACACACCATGGACATCTGTCTGGATGAACTGGCCAGGAGACTCAAGCGATCGGTCCACATGGGACTCTGCTGCGAAGTTCACAATGACATCGACAGTTCCTGCAAGATCGTTCACGAGATCACGGTCCGCAATGTCTCCCTGAACGAAGGAAAACCGCGCATCGTGCTCAACGGGTGCAAGATTGGCACGGTTTCCCGCATAGGTGAGCTTATCGAGCACGACAACTTCATCTGTCGGGTAAGTCCGAAGCGTCATGCGCACGAACTCGCTCCCAATGAAGCCAGCGCCTCCTGTGACAAGAAGTTTCATCAGATGTTTTCAATCCTCCAGTCGAATCCAATCCGCTCATCATTCCAGGCAATGCGCCCTTCATCAGGATCTTCAGGGTTGTATGGCATGGTGACGTAGTAGTTGAGGATCACATCCTGCCGGTCCAGGCACTGGTACCCATGGAGCACCCCGGGAGGAATTCCGACCACTTTCGGCGAATGCTCGCCAAGGAAGACAACCTGGATTCTCCCTGCAGTTCGGGAATCCGGTCGCGCATCGACAAGCACAACACGTGCATTGCCGCTGATGATGTCCCAGAAATCCCACTGATACCGGTGCCAATGGAATGCCTTGATGAGTTCTGGAGGATTCCCGCCGCGTGCATAGGCAAGGCTTCGCGACATCTGTGCGAACGGCTGTTCGTCCATCATCGGCTGCCCTGCATCATCGAGATCCCCACGCTTCAGCTGCTCGATGAAGAAGCCTCGCTGATCCACGAACTTTCGCAGCGTCTTGATCCGCACTCCATCAATCTGTCCAAGCTTCTCCTGCTGCGGGACACCCTTCATCCGGTCAAGCACCTGTGTCATGCCGTCAGGAACAGGAAGCCATGCCATATGTCTACACCTCCACCTGGGAGTGATCCCCCAGCATCAACCGCACTGCCTTCGGCCTCCGTGTCGACTCGGAAACCATGCACTCCTTGCCAATGAGAGAGGATTCGATCCTTCCTGCAACATGGTCAACCGTACTGTGCTCGAGAATGATGCTGTGCTCGATTTCCGAGGAAATCACAGTGCAGTCATGGTAGATGGCAGTGAACGGCCCGATATATGCATCCTCAATGACTGTTCCAGCACCGATGACTGCTGGTCCCCTGATGATGGACCTCCTGATGTGGGCACCTTCCTCAATGACGACACGGCCCTCGAGAGTGACAGTCTCATCGATATCTCCGTGTACTGCGCGCTCAATTCCCTCGAGAACTATGCGGTTTGCCTCAAGCATGTCCTCAAGACGACCTGTATCCTTCCACCACCCCGATACGATGTGCGGCTGAACAGTCTTTCCCGTGTCAATGAGCTTCTGGATAGCATCAGTGATCTCAAGCTCGCCTCGGGGCGAATATTCGATTGCATCTATGGCATCGAAAATGTCCCGCGAGAAGAGGTACACTCCCACCAGTGCAAGATCCGACGGGGGAACCTTCGGTTTCTCGATGAGACGGATGATTCGGTCTCCATCAAGTTCTGCAACACCAAATCGTTCAGGTTCACTGACATGGGCAAGAAGGATCATTGCACTCGGTGCATTATCAGTGAAGGCTTCGACCAGGCTTGTGAGTCCCTGGCGGATGAGGTTGTCGCCAAGATACATGACAAACGAGTCATCTCCAAGGAATTCCTTTGCTGTGAGCACAGCATGGGCAAGTCCGAGCGGTGCGTCCTGGGGAATGTACGCAATCCTGGCACCGAACTTTTCACCATTGCCAACTGCACTTCGGACCTCTTCTCCAGTCTCGCCAGTGATGATGCCAATCTCGGAGATGCCGGCTGCAACAAGAGCCTCGATCGCGTAGTACAGAACAGGCTTGTTTGCAACAGGTACGAGCTGCTTCGCACTCGTGTGGGTAATGGGACGGAGACGAGTTCCCTTGCCGCCGCTGAGAATGAGTCCTTTCATTGTTCCCCGTAACTCAAGAAATGCCAGCTCATCATATCAATTTCCCTGTTGTGATCCGTTCATGCGCCCTGCTCTCTCGACAGGAACTTCCGCGTTCTCCCCAGCCAGGCTGACAAGCTCATCACGGGATAACGCCACGACTGTATGGTCTGCAAGGTATGCAAGTTCCCCGTGCAGGACGATACGGCCCGTTGCCTGCTCAAGAAGTGCAGCATACAGTGCGAGCTGCTTCACGTAGGATGACTGCCTCAGCATGCGCTCTGGACTGGGAAAATCCGTCTTGAAGTCCACGACGACGTACTTCCCATCTTGCTCGTACACCATGTCGATCACACCATGCAGGTGGAGTTCCCCCACAACTCCCGAGACGGGCACCTCATGCCACAGCCGTATCGATGGGTCGGCCCCATACTGTTTTGCAGCCCACTCGACCATGCCCAGAATGGATTGTTCGGCTACACGGTATGAAGGATCTCGTGCCAGCATGATTCCAACCGCCCTGGACAGTGCTGCTGGCTTTGTGAGATCAGACTGACGGATGCAGGCATGAACAAATGTCCCAAAACCCGGTCCCATTGCCCCAGCCTTCCCGGTACTGCTTCCATGTTCTGTCTCAAGTGCCCCATCATGGATGACAGCAGTGATCGGATATGAGGCTGGACGGGCAAGCGCATTGTGAAGCTTCACACTCGCCTCCTCGAAGCCATGCTGCAGGTCCATGAGATGGTGCCTCTCCACGTCGGGAACAATCTCATCCTGACCTTCTCCTGATCCCTCTTCCCCAGTGGTCATCAGCACGTCCCCATCTCCATCACCTGGTGGCATTGCAGTCGAGCGTGCAACCGTGAGCGTGAGATCCTGGCGCTCTTCAGGTTGTGCTGTGCGGAACATGCTCACGACAAGCCGCTCCCGGGGACGGGTCATCGCAACATACAGCAGTCGAACATCCTCGTCCGCATCCGCACTCACTGCATGTGCATCGAGATCGTCAAATCCTGCCGTGCGGAACCACAGCCTGTGATTGCGGTCTGCCCCAGGCAGGCCGCTGCTCAGTGCCACAGCAAACCGACCAGCAGTGCGGTCAATGAGCACACGGACTGGCGGTGTGCGCGACTTCTGCGGATCCTGCATCCCTGCAAGGATGACTGTGGGAAACTCGAGCCCTTTCGCCTCATGCACAGTCATGATCCGGACAGCATCCGCCTCAGGCCCGGTAACAAGGGGGAGTGCATCTCGGGATGACCTGCGTACCATCTCTTCGAGGAGATCGACAAACCCTGCAAGTGTGGCTCCAGGCCTGTCCCTCACGTACGCTCGTGCCATTCGCACGAGCCATGCATACCGCCGGGTTCTCTCGAGAGCATTCCGGTGCAGTGCAGCATCGCTTCGAAGCATGCAGGATGCCAGCACGACCTCTATCTGGGCATCGACATCAAGCACGCCACATCGTTCATGGAGTCTCTGCAGCATGCCAAGGGAATGGCCCACATGATCATCAGATCCCGTGTCATGGAGCAGATTCCGGTACTCCCATGATCCATGCCTGGCATGCCAGGCAAGGAGCTCCGTATCTGCACAGGCGAAAACCCTGCTCTTCAGCGTGCCAACAACAGCAGGTACATTCCCCGGTTCAGCAACAGCCCGGAGGAGCTGCATCATGTCACGGAGGTCCCCTGTGAGCAGGACTAGCGAGCCGCTTGCAACAAGACTTGGAATGCCACTGTCCTCAAGATGCTTCTGGAGTGGATAGAGATGGGTACGGGTCCGCACAATGATGCAGCAGTCTCCAAGCCGGAAGCCCGGATCCTCGCGCATCAGTTCACGGAGAATGACTGCAATACCCCGTGCCTCAGCTCCTACACGGTCACTGACATTGCCGCTCAGGACATCCCCAATGAACTGGGGAGGAGGATGCGCTCCCTCGTGTGAAGTACGGGAAGCCTGGAGGGGACGATACGTGACATCCCCTTCCCTGTCACCCATTGCGCGTGCGAAGTGCTCATTGACAACACGAAGGAGCCCTTCATGCGAGCGGAAGTTCGCACTCAGTGTGCAGAGTGTCCCCCCGCTCGCAAGAATGAGGTTCCGCACCCGGGCAAACATGCGGAGATCTGCATCACGAAAGCGATAGATGGACTGTTTCGGATCACCGACAATCGTGAGACGTCCTGGCGGAAGGGAAGCTTCGCCTGTGGGATCATCCACTCCAGCAAGGAGGAGCACGATGTCAACCTGGATTGGATCCGTGTCCTGAAATTCGTCGATGATGATCATCCTGCATGAAGAGCGGAGCCCATCGAGCACATCTCGCCGTGACTGGAGAAGATCCCGTGTCCAGACGAGGAGATCATGGAATGTTGCCAGGCCCTCTGCCTTGCGGTCTGCTGCACATGCGCGAACATGGTACGCAAGTGATCCGACAAGGGAGGCAAGGAGTGCAGTACCGCTCGTGGCAAGATGCTCCACTGCAGCATCCCGTATCAGTCCGAGTGCACGCTTCCCCTCACGGAATGCAGTGGGATCTCCCCCTCCTGCTGACCAGTCCTTCTGGCTTCCGAGTGCAGGGCCGCCAACGGGAAGTGCAATCCACCATGCAAGATAGGCTGCTGCATCCCTGCCCTGCGAGATATCATGCAGCACCTGCTCAGCTGCGATTGCGGAAAGCATGCGTTCTGAAGCATGTCCTGCTGGAGGAGTGCCAAAGCACGCAAGTGCTTCCCGGACCTGTGCTGCCACATCCGCAGCACCTGCCACAAGTGCAGCCTCAGCTTCCCGTGTTGAAGGAATGCGTGTGCCGTGTGGAACAGCATCGTATGCATCAAGCAGCTCGGTAAGCACCTCAAGTGACCGTGAGCGGGTGATGCCAAACGCATCAGACAGCACAAGAAACGCTCGTCCCTCGGGATCTGACTGCAGCATCTCCATCCATGACTCAAAGGCGGATCGTACCTGGCGGCGGTACTCGAGGGGAGGAATGATGCTGCACATCCCTGGAAGTCCTGCCTCGTGTGCATGCTGCTGAAGAATTCCCTCAGCAACACTGTGGATTGTCCCGATGCGCGCCTCAGGAAGATGCTCAAGCGCAGAGCGGAGCCGCACTTCTGCAGGTCCCTGTTCCAGGCTCCGGATTCTCTTGAGGAGCAGTTCCCTCACCCGACGTTCCAGCTCAGCTGCTGCTGCCTCCGTGAACGTCATGAGCACGAGCTCTGAAGGCTCGATGATCCCTCGTTCGAACGCAGTCACGACACGGTCAATAATCGTTGTCGTCTTCCCGGTACCTGCACCTGCCTCGATGCAGACATTCACATCAAATGCTTCGTGGAGATATTGCCGGGCTTCTGCATCATCAGTGACTTCGTGAATGGAGGATACTGGCTTCTCAGTCATCTCCTTCCTCCACGGGTGGTGCAGTGCAACGTGCAGCACTCACATACTGTTCAGCATCACGCTTCCGTTGGGCAAGTTCACTGCGATGTGCTGGGCAAATCTGGTCGTACGGACAGTACTGGCAGGCTTCCCAGGTTGCACGCGAAGCCTGATCCTTCACCTCCTTCCCTGGTGTCCGGACGAAGTTTCCATGGCGGATCTCCCGGGCGATCCCCTGGACAGTCGATACAAGACGTGCATCAAGCTTCGCAGTCACGGGAAATCCGATCGGTCCATCCCGCCATTCTCCATCAACAAAAAGGTACCAGCTTGCCATGGCAGCAACACGTCCACCACTCTGCCTCACATGTGCATCGACTGCCTTTGCGTAGAGTGCACCCTGGACATGTCGTCCTCCATCAATGGGATCGTCCTCAACATGACGGAACCGATCCCGACTTCCTGTCTTGTAATCGATGATGCGGATATCCTGTACAGCCCCTTCCCCATGGATATCGATACGGTCGATGATTCCCTGCATGCGAAGCAGGGAGCCATCATCAAGCGGAATCTCGACAGCTTCCCATGAGGGTGGAGCAGGGCGCCGTCCGAACTCCTGTTCACACGCGAGAACTTTCCATTCGCCACTGGTCGGGAACCAGGTAAGAAGGAGCCGTGCAAGTTTCAGTGAGAGATCTCCAGCAAGCAGATCCTGCTGCAGCGCATCAGTGCCTGCAGTGCGAAAGCCATCCTCGTGAAGCACCTCCCTGATGAGGGCAGTCACCTTCTCCCTGACTGCTGCTGCGTGGACTGTTCCATCTCCTGCATGTCCATCGGCAAACCACTTTTCTAGCACCCGATGCGCTATCCGTCCCCGGAGGGTTGCTTCCATGGACCACTGCCATTCCTCCCTGGTCCGTGCAGCAGGAACATGGAGTACATACTGGAGAAAATACTGGTGGGGACATGTGGCCCACGATTCAATGCCCTGCGAGGAGATCGGGGACTCGTCGAGGACATGCTGCCAAAAGCGGGAGAGTTCAGCAGTCCGGCTTTCACAGTTGCCATCGAATGGCGTCACTCCGTGACTCCACTGTGCCCTGTCAAAAGTAGCCCTTCCTGCAAACGGAAGTCCGCTGTCAGCAAGGACAGCTTCACGAAGACGTCGCATGCCAGCGTGATGCTCCTGCTCAAGCGCTCCTGCAAGACATGCATCCCGCCCTTCCAGCACGAGAACGGCAGGCTCTCCTCCCACATCATGGATTCCCGGGATTGCCCTGCTGCGGAGCTGTTCCCCCTCCACATCTGTGCCTGCACACCCTGCAATGGTTCGGACGAGCATCGGGTGAGGAAAACCTGGCCTGCCGCTGTCATCCCAGATGGGGAAGCTGATGGTGCATTCCTGCACGCCTTCAGGGATTGTTAGTGCGGGAATCCTGCTGGTCGCCCGTTCACCAAGGAGGTCCTCAGCACATGCATAGGACTCGCTCATGCCGACAAGCACGGCATGGGATGCAGACAGTGCAGGAAGCATTGAGTATGGAGCAAGAACAATGGCCCCGTCCCCATCGCTCCGGCATCGGGCTGTGTCGAGGAGTGCAACTGCATGCCGTGCAATCTCTCCAACAGCAATATCGGGAATGGTCTCCACCACTGCTCTGCATGCTGCGAGAACACGCTCGACACTCCGGAGCAGAGCACGGGAAAGTGGCATGCCCCGGTCTTCAGCTGTTCGACAAATCGTACTCGTCCACACCTCCTCACACTGGGAGATCCAGCGTCCAGGATCCACCTCAGCACTCCCAGCATCCTGTGGAAGACCTCCCAATACAGCATGGAGGAGATGCGTCTGATGCTCCGTTGCTCCCTCATCCCCATGCAGGTGGTCACGTGCACGAAACCACGACTGCCATGTTCCGCGCGCACCCATCGACCATGCAAGCGATGCACATGACTCACGCCCCATGTCCTCCTCGACAATCCAGTGGACTACGTCGAGAATCTGCTCGAATCCAGGTCGGTGCATCCGTGTACTGCGCATCCAGTGACCAAGAAGTGCAGCCGGCAGGCGTCTTCCCACACGGTATCCGCGAGGGTCCCGGTACGGAACTCCACGTGCCTCAAGATGGGAAGCAAGCGACTCGTGATATGGAGAATCATCTGGGTATGCAAGCACGACCCTTCCAATGCGC
>DAIDIX010000060.1 GCA_027451645.1 Candidatus Dormiibacterota bacterium
TGTGGTGGGAGCACTTCTCCAGTACGGATTTGATGGCTCTGCGTTTGCAGCCTCGGACAGGCTCCTCGAGATTTCAAAGGGGAGCCTTGAGGCACAGATCATCAGGATGGTTGTCCTCGACAGACTGTGTCTTCATGAGGCTGCACTGTGGCGTGGCTGGCAGTATCGTGCAGCTGCAGGGGATCATCCACTGCTCATGCTGCAGCTTGCAGTCGCCACGGGTTGGACAGGTGCACTCGCACAGGCTGCAGAACTTCTTGCAATGGCAGAAGCAGGCTGCAGAACAAACCAGATCACGGTTCCGCCATATCAGCTGCAGGGACTGTCTGATGTGCAGGCTCTCATTGCTGCAGAGCGTCGAAGGCTCTCAGCACCTGCTGAACATGGAGATGCAGGAGCTGGTCAGGAACATTCCTAGGCGACTGTACGTCCTGCTTTGCTCGCAGTGGGCTCAGCACTGAGGGGAAAACCGCGTTCAAGCGTAAGAGGATGCATGGAGATGGCGTGGTCTGGTGTCGCTGCAAAGGTGCGTATGCCAGCAGGCAGGACTGCAGAGAGGATTCCGTCTGGTACATGTGCGAACGGTGTCCCGCGTGATGGTAGTGTTCCTCCACCCTGAGAGGCAAACCGTTCCATGGGAAGGGAGAACTGCTCGGACTCCTTCCAGGGAAGGGTGCTGGAATCATCCCAGGGCATGATGCCAAGTTGCCATTTCGTCTCGCCAAGCATCTGGGTGTCATGCGTTGGGATGCGGGGACCAGCAGGTCCGAGCCGATATGTGGGATTTGTCCTCGAAAGCGCGCCATGGCTTCTGAGCACAGTAAGGGCAATCTCGTTTGTTTCCGGAAGGTATTCGTACTCTGTCATGCGGTCCAGGAAGATGGCAACTCCACCAGCTACGATGAACTTTCCTGCCGGGAAACCATTGAGCCTGTCCCTTCCCTGGATCTCCCTCACAACAGACTCCCGCTCAACATGGCCAAACGGAGTGTCTGAGACAATGCTGCGAGGCTGCTTTGGAAGCTGGATCATGAGACGCATACGGTGATTTTCTTCAGTGTTCCGGATGGAAACATGGAGACGCGAGAACGGCTCAGAGGGCAGGGACTCGACAGTCACTGGTGGTTCAATGACATGGGGTTCTCCTGCAGGGTTGAATGTGTAGGTATCGCCAGTATCTGGTTCATCAGTGCAGCGGAGTGCAGGAATGATGGCATGCGGATTCCTGGTAAGGGGACGGGGGGTAAGTCGTGCCCAGCCAAGGGGAGGAACATCATCAGCTCCGTACCATATGCCATGGCGCCGAACGGTAATGCTGCGTGGGAAGTTCGAGGGATTCCAAACGTATTCGCCACGCTGGGACATGCGGTTTCCAAGAGTGGCAAGTGCAGTGCTGACAATGCCGTCTGCTGTATCGCGTACCTGCTGTGCCCGGACTCGCACTGCACGGGTCACATCATCTGTTCCAGTGGCACAGGCAGAGTCATGCGCAGCATTGAGGATCTGGTTGCGCCAGCATTCATCGAGCAGCTGCTCGGGATATTTCGCAAGGAGTGCAGCTGCTAGAGGCTCTGCGTAGCGTTCGAGACGTTGTTCTGCAAGAGCAACCTCACGTCGCTGATCGACACGGTTGCTGATGACATTCGGTAGGAGTGCCTTGTCGCCAATTGAGCGGATTTCGCCAGTGTATGTGTAGCGTGGCCGGGTTCGGGCAAGATCTTTCCAGAATGCTGCGAGGGAGGACATTCGTGCACCGGCTTCCCGGACTGTTCGTGTCAGTGTGGAATCAGGAAGCGAGTGGTCGAAACCGGCCATGAATACTGCAGGTTCCCCTCTGGACTTCCTGGCAAGGGCACGCAGTGCGGATGCACTGATTCGCGACTGGAAATACCCATCCTTGAGATTGAGCATCTCAGCTTCAGAGCCGTCCCGTGTAGTCCAGAGCAACCGTGAGGGAAGACTCCGCTTCATTCCCCGCTCGCCGATGACGTTCCGGAGCCCGACGTAATTGAGTATCTTGGGCAGTTCCTGAATGAGCCCAAACTGGTCTGGACAGTATGCGATGTCAAGATATCCGCCAAGCTCTGCTCCGCGCTTCATGCCACGCTCAAGATTCCTGAGTGTGGTTTCACCCGAGACTAGGAACTGGTCTGAGAGGGTATACCAGGGGCCAATGGAGAGCCGGCCAGCGGAAACAAGCGTGCGAATGCGCTGTTCTGCTGCTGCACGCTGTGCCGCAGGAAGGGCAGCAAGGTAGTCGTCAATGGGAGCTACCTGTCCATCGAAGGTGAAGCTTGCAAATGACGGGTCCTTTTCCAGGAGATCGAGAAGAGACTCAACGAGTGTGATGAGTTTTGGACGGTAGCCTTCCACAGTTGTCCACCACTCCCTGTCCCAGTGGGTATGGGGCACGACATGGACATGCTCCATGCGTTCAAGCGAAGCGGAGTGGGGAAGGCCGATACGGCCTTTCGAAATCCGTCTTCCATCACGGACTAGCTGCTGCAGCTTTGCAAGCTGTGGATTCATGAATCCCCCGAAGGAGGGGGTGAACGTTGCCCCTCTCGTATTGAGATTCTGTCGCTTGCCAGTGTCTGCTGTCAAGGCAGCATGAGGGAGCTGCTCAATGAGAGGATAGGAATATGGAACTTGACAGATCCGATGGTCCGCTTCGCACCACACTCCGTCAGGAAGAGCGTGGCACTGTCCTGCTTCCGCTTCATGCCAGACTCCCAGCAGATGTACTCATTGTTGGGGGAGGCTCCCATGAGTCATATCCGCGGCTCCATCGTGGAGAGATTTCGCTTGATATCGCCATCCATGCCCGACCAGATGTGTTTGGGAGCATTGGAGAAGCACCGTTCCCCGACTGCACATTCCGGACAGTCGTGTTCCAGTGGCTTCCGACAGCACTCTGGCGTGATGCAGCCGTTCTCCGGGAGGCATGTCGCATACTCCGTGCAGGTGGAGAACTTCGCATCGAAACAAGCAGGAGTGCTCTTCCCTGGGATGTTGAGGAGCTGCTCGCATCATGCGGTTTCAGGGAAGTCCACGTGCTGCCACTTGGGAGGAGCGATCTTCCACATGGCGTTGCTGTAACTGCAGTGCGCAGCTAGCATCGTTTCTGGTGAACTTGGGAGGCCAGGCGAGATCAGAGGTGCGTCATGGCCTGCGATTGCGGGGAAGGTGGCCATTGGCACTGTCAATCCCCCGCTCCTCTTCATACATGCGGGCTGCAACTGGAGGCACTGCTTGTGGAGTGTGCCCTCCAGTTGCATGCTCCATGTCGTATATGGAGTGCAGCTGGAAGATGTCACAGGTGTCAAGAATGGCATTCATGGCGTTCCTGAGACGCTTCCGCTCGTTGACTGCCACGCGGTACCCGAGTACAGCAAGGAGTGGGCTTGTGATGAGGAGCCAGAAGGCAATCCAGTTGTACCAGTGGAGAGCGGGAACGAGGTCGACACGGAGCGCTTTGAGGGTGGTGCTCCCACGTGCGATCTGGAAGGTGATATGCCGGACTGAGTTGCCCTCGATGCGGGGACTTCTCCAATGGAGATTTGCTTCTGAGAATGCTTCTAGAGGCATCCAGCCGTAGTTGATGACAGAGGCGTGGACTGCTGAGTGCGTTACACCAGCGAAGGCGACATCTGCGCCAATGAGCGGTTTCTCAACATTGAAGAGGTACACGAGGGAGATTGTGGCAACGATGCTGACGAGGACAAATGTTGGAATGGTGTAGCCCAGGTAGCGGTACATGAGATACCAGATTGCAAATGCGAGGAGACTGCAGAATGTTGCAACTCGGAGCATTGCAAGGAACCATGCGAGATTCGGAATGATGCCCACTTCCCGGCCAACGACATCTCCTGGAGTGACAGTCCACGGATCAATGGCAGGAAGTGCATCCCCCTTTGTGGTGAAGGACCCATCTGCATGAGTGCTGTGGATACGGTGCATGAACACCTGGTTCGGTACAAGTGGAGGGCGGAACGCAATGATGCTGCCTGTGGCAATCCTGTGATCTGCAGTATTGACAACCACAATGCTGCCCACAGGGATGGTAGGCACCATTGACCCTGTCGTGACGGTGTAGAGCCGGTACGGCGTGACACGGGGGAAGAGGAGGACTGCTACAAGAATGAGAGCAGAGAGTCCACACAGGAACGTGAGAAACTTTGCAGACCGTGTCATACCGTACTGACTGAGGTTGCTGCAGTGTAGCGTACTGATGCAGTGAATACACCTGCAGAAGTGGACAGGGAAAGGGGAATTGCGAGATTGAGCCCAGCAATTGCCGATGACGAATCCTGCAGGGTGATCTTCAGAGTGAGCGGAGTGCCGGGGACGATGTCTGGAAGTGCGAACTGTGCATTCTCAAGTGCAGCAAGTGTGGTGGTGGAGGCAGGAACTGGGCATGCTCCACTCGCAGCTGGAAGGAGACATGTGCTTCCCGCTGTGTCATTTTCAATGGTCACATCGACAAGTGCACAGATGTCAGTCGAAGTGAGTGGCCAGTATGAGGACGGCGCATCTGCAAGGGCAGTTGACTGGAACTGTGTCTGGGTGGAAGCAGTGGCGAGAGCAGTGATGGCAGTCTGGCTCAGGGCTGTGGGGTATACCACAATGTTTGACAGGCTTCCGGGAAAATATGCCTGAGTTGGCGGATCCGGCCAGCCGTTGGTCTCGTTTCCCCACCCGATGTGCCAGTAGCCCGTATACGCCTGGGCTGTAGTGACAAGGGGATTCGTGGCCACAAGTGCACCATCGACATAGAGCTTCATTCCTGCTGTGGAAGAAAGGGTTGCAATGACAAAGTGCCATGCACCATTGTCATATGTGCCAGGACTGACAATCTCCTGTGTGGATCCCGGGTATACACCAAAGACGACATGGCCAGTGGAATCGAGCCACACATTCCTATCCCAGGTGGCCTGCGCTCCATTGGACTGTGCATTTGCAAAGCCAATGATGGTTCCACCACCATTTCCTGCTCCTGAATTGAACCACCCTCCGATGGAGAATGTCTGTGGATTGGACTCGGAATTTGCCGTTTCGATCCACCCAGTGCTGCCATTGAGGGTATATGAGGTGATTCCACTGAAGGGTGCTCCACTTGCAACGGAATACCCTCCGTTGAGCATCCCCGTGTTTCCATTGCCTGAGATGTCGGGTACGGATGTGAAGATGCCCTGCAGGGGCGTAGTTGTTGGAGTGACTGTTGTTGAGGGCCAGTACGAGATTGGAGTGTACCCCCCAATTGCAGCAGCAGCAGCAGCCTGGGTAGCTGCACCCGAAAGAGCTGCAGCATTGGCTGCAGTGAGGGCTGTTGGCAGGATTGCGACATTGGAGAGGGCACCAGGAAAGTACGATGATGCAGGTGCTCCAGCCCATCCTGCAAGGGACCCGAAGCCGATATGCCAGTAGCCTGTGTAGGAGAGAGCATTCGGTGGCTGGCTCTGCGAGCCAGCTGCTGCACCATCGACATAGAGGAGCATTCTCGGAGGGCCCCCAGTCGTATTGAGCACTGCGACCACGGAATGCCATGTGCCGTTGTTCAGCCCACCAGTGGTGCTCGTGAGTTCCTTTTTCTGGTTGTTGCCCTGAATGACTCCAAAGACAATGTGGCCAGAGCTGTTTACCCAGAGTGCACGGTCTGACTTCGTGGCGCCAGCAGTGCCCTGGGCATTCGTGAAATCAATGATGGGACCGGAGGATGTGGTACTGAACCAGGCAACAATCGTCACCGGGTCTGGCACAGTCTGGGGTGTCACTGTTTCGAGATAGCCATTCGTGCCATTGAATGAGAGGGAAGTGCTAGATGGGAAGGGTGCTGAGGATGTCTGCTGCACTCCGTACATGAGTACTGCAGTATCCGTTGCTGCTGCTGAGGTGTCAGGAGTGGTGAGAACACCACAGCTCGCTGCGCTGAGCGCAACGTTCCTGGCAGTGAGTGTACTCAGTGAGGAGATCGTGTCAGTCTGACTGCCACTTCCTCCATTGAGGCCAGTTGGGAGCAGTGTGCCGGTACAGTTCGTCTGGACATCAGTCGTGATGGATGTCGTCGTCGATGTGCAGGAGGCGCTCCCCTGGGACTGCAGGACGAGCGCCCCGCTACCGTATGTCGAAGTGTTGCCGGTGATCTGGGCAGTAAACGCATTGTTGACATTGGGAATGCCTGCGAAGACTGCAATTGCTCCAATAACTGCCCCAATGAAGGAAGCGGACACTGTGCGTGTCCGCTTCGCATTCATGGGAACTTCACTCTTGTCCTATTGATTGAGGGTCCAGGCAAGACTCTCCGTTGCTGACAGTCCCTGATCCGCATTTGTCACTCCGGGATCGAGCTGGACTGTGAATGTGTAGGTCGCACTCGATCCTGCATTGAGTGCTGCAAGGGTCAGTGCACCGCCAGAAGCGAGCGTCTGCAGATTGTACGTGTTGCTGAGTGGTGGACAGGCTCCGGGACCGTTGGGATACACACAGTTTGTGCCATCGAAGATGGTGATGTTCACCTTGCTGCAGAACCCGGCTGTATCCGATCCGGCATATGGGTTGGTTGCAGTGTTCGGAACAGCAGTGCAGCTTCCAGGAGTCAGGGTCAGTGTTGAGCTGTTGAGTGTGCCCACATTCTTCACAGTGACTGTTGAAGTTGAGGCTGTCACTGCCGAGTCGCCATTCGTCTGGGCAGGATTGCCAAAGAGGTTGATGCCGCTGCAGGTGTTGGCGTTGTTCACGATGGCGGTAGGATTTGCTGTGGAAAGACACGTCGTTGCACCCTGGGACTCGGAGAGGAGCAGTGTGCCCGAGGAATACACATTTCCGCTGTTTGTGATGGTTGCAGTGAAACCACCAAGGGCAGTGTACACACTCGTTGCAAGGGCCGCGCTTATGATGATGGCGAATATGAAGGGAATGGCTCCTAGCAGGCGAGTCCGTCGCTGCGATTCCGGCTGTTCTGTACTCATTGGTTCGCATAACCTCCAATTGGGTTGATGGTAAATATGACTGTTGCCTCTCAAATATACGGGAAGGTCAATTTTATGAATAGTGTCGCATGCAAATTAATACACCGTGTATCACGGTAGTCACTGCATCGTCACGATGGGGATATTGCTGTACCGGTAGTGTACTCCTGCATGTGCGCAGTTGGGCAATGACGTATGCGTAACAACGGAGTCAGGACAGGGAAAGAGGCGGGCAGCATATTGAGAGGAGGTGGATGCATGCCCGGGAGCATGTGCATTCAGTGCTTTCTCTCCCACAGCACGAGTCCAAATGGCAGGAGGAGCAGGCACAGAAAGATGATCCAGTCAGCAAGGGTTGGAACAGGACTGACATTGACCTGTACTGTGCCTTCGATACTGGAATTGAAGCGCTGGAATGTCCAGTTCCCAGTGGCGTTTGAGGGGATGATCTGGGAGGCCTGGTGCATCTCATGGGGTACGAAGGCACGTACGGGGATCCATCCGCTGTTGATGACATGCACGGATGCATGCGTTGCACTGATGGCAGTGAACTCGACATTCGCATTGATGAGTGGCCGTTCAATATCGAAGAGATAGATGCAGGTGAGCGCGAGGACAGTGATGACGAGGAACTTGCCATTTGCCTCGGCATGGAGGACACGGTGCAGCAGTTCATGGATGAGAAAAGCGAGAAGGGAAAGGAGGGCAGCTGCTGTGAGAGTGGCAATACCCCAGCCCAGCCATGGGAATATCCGGATGACTGTTCCCACAGTATCCTTGGGAGCAACTGTCCATGGATCATCGTATATGTTCGCAACGCCATGGGTAGTGTATGAGCCATCTGGGTTCACGGAAACGACAACATGGGTGAATGTCTGGCTGGGATCGCCTGGCGGATGAAACGCGATGATGTGGCCAGGAACAGCGTGCGTGCGACTGCGGTTGACAACCGCAATGCTTCCCACAGGAATGCGGGGAACCATGGACGCTGTTCTCACCTCATAGAGCGTGTATGGCGAATACACTGGCAGGAGCACGATTGCAAGGAGGAAGAGTCCCACTCCTGCACCAAGGATGGTGAGGAGGCGATGCCAGTGTGTGCGAACATAGGTCATGGGCTGTCCAGGTGCATGCAGATAGGAATGTATGGAGATGAAGTCTCACTCAGATAATACGGGACAGAGGGATTTCAGTCAGGTGGATGGGCGGACTCCATTTCCGGGCATGGACTGGAGGCATCACAGCAGCTCATGAACATATTGCTTCTGCAGGAGGCGATTGCTGCGTGGAAACGTGAGGATCCGCTTGCACTCGTCACCGTTCTCGTTCCCTCAGGCAGTGTCCGTGATGCATTGCTGAGTGACCTCCAGCTCGACAGGGTTGCGAACGTCATTGTCCGCACTCCTGACGATGCCTGTGCTCACTTCATTGAGATGGTGGGTCTCCCGGTTGCCATTCTTGAGGAGCCTGCTGTTCTTGGAATTCTCTACGGCATCCTGACACGCGAGGAGAAGTGTTCGCACCACGATGCATGGGAAATTGCAAGAGAATGTGTTCACCACCGCACACAAGGGAATGGATCCGGGGATCCCCGAGGAGTACGTGCAGTTGCTGCACTTCATTCCCGATGCAGGAAAGGGACTGAGGTGGATGGGTGCATAGCCTTTGAGCATGCAGTCGAATATCTTGCAGCATGCACGGATGCGGGAAGTGCGATGGCTGCAGTGCAGCGTGCATTTGGGAATGTTGTCTTCTGGGGATGCTCTCTCGTGCAGAATGCCATCTGGAGTCCCTTTGTTGAAAGCATACGACGGCACTCAGCATCAGCTCTTGAAATGCTCGCAGATACATGGTGTACGGAAGAGGACGCAGGAACAGAGGTGCGTTTCACTTCCCATGCAGTCCATGACATGGACCATGAGATCCGGAGTGCACTGGGGAAGATCGCTTCTTGGGC
>DAIDIX010000061.1 GCA_027451645.1 Candidatus Dormiibacterota bacterium
TGAAATCAAGAATGTCAAGAATTAGTGAAGTGCAACGTGCAGAGATTCGCCGTCTTGCTGTGAGCCTCCTTCCAAGAACGAGAAGTGGCGCACAGCAGTGGGAACTTGGCACCATGGGGGAACTTTCCTCGCTCAGAACCCGCATGGCAGATGGAAGGTACGTCAATATTGCCCGTGCAGTCATTGGTACCCATGTTGAAATCCAGAAGGGACTGAGTCATGTGAGTGTCTGGTATCCGAAGGACCGGGAACTCCAATCCCTCCGCCGTGCTGCAGCCCGGCAGGTACGTGCAAAGCGAAAGGCAGCTCGCGCTGCACAGCCACAGGACCAGCAGCAGGATTCGTACTCCCCTGAGAAAACCGCCCGGGACATCCTTGGGTGCTGAAGCAGGGAAGGCGCGGATGAGCATGGACTCCCTCCACAAGGAGCTTCTCACCTTTCACCGTGCAACTGAGGCTGAGGTGTCGAGGCAGTGGAAAACTGCTGCTGAGTTCCTCATTGACGGGATAGCACAGGAATCCCAACGCTTTTTCTCCCGCCAGCAGGAAATCCTCGAACTTGACGATGCTGCAGTATGTGCTCTTTTCAATCCGCTGTTCGAAAGGATTCAATGCGACATCACCGGAGGAGAGCGTGTCATCGGCGACTACTGGCAGCGAAGAATGGACTGTACAGAACACGAGCTTGCCACATGGCACCGGTACCGAGAGCTCAATGCGGGGGCCAACCAGATCCTTCATCATTACCGCCGACTGCTCCGATGCCATTCCAGAGCTGGCACACGCCTTCCGCAAGAGGCTGCACTCGCTGCAGTTGGCACGGTCCTCGATCTCGGACCAGTTGACACAGCTACCCTTTCTGCAGCTGCAGAGGTCCTTCAGGATCTTGCACGTTACCATCCACTCCCTCCCCACATGGCCCGGAAACTCAGCATGCAGATCTCGGCACTTAGCGCAGCACCCCCCAGTGGTGTGCACCAATCCCGCGTGAAGGATGCCCTGGGGCACAATGGTCCGCCTCATTCACTGGATCTGGGTTCGGCGTAGCGACGTTTGCTACGGCAGCCTGCACATCGTTCGGGCAACTGGGTCTGAATGGCAGTCAACTGCAAACTCGGATACATAGATGGGCCCGAGCACCCGATCTGCATGAAGGGCGCCTTCGACAAGATACGATGCACTCTGCTGCATGTCCTGGAGTACGACAGTCTTTCCCTGTGCAGTCGTTCCCGTCACTATGCAGTTTCCTGCAAAGTCCATTTCCACTGGGACATCGGAAGCCTCGACAAGCACTCCCTGGGAGATGCCTTCATGCTGGAGTGCATTCGAAGGAGCAAAAACGACCATCCTGTAGGGGTATGCGCCGCAACGAGGAATGTGGACTGCTGTGCCTTCTGCAAGTGCCATGCCAAGCTCTCCAAGGACAAACTGTTCGCCAAAGAGATGTGCATTCATGGCAGGCTGGATATTCGCATCCGCCCACACATTGAGTGCATCGGCATGGAGCACTGCTTGCGAGACGATCTGCACTTCCCCATCAGTGAGAACGCCACCAGTCGCATTCACCACAGGCACTGCAGGAAGATTGCCAAACGTGTCTGCACCAGGTATGAGCGTAACTCCATAGGAGCGCCACAGTGCCCTGAGAGCTGCTGAAGCACTGCCTATGGGAATGCTGTGTGGCGGATATGGACTTCCCGTGAACAGTGGAGAAGGTGTGGGTGGAGCAGGTGACGCATGAAGAGTGTGTCGGGGGGATGCACTTCCAGCACAGCCACTGAGCAACAGCATGAGTAGCGCAAGGAAGGGAATGAGCCGGTTCACTGTGCCACCTCAGCGCGCTTCTCGCCTTCAGCACCGTTGCCCGCTGCACTGATTCGGGCGAGAAATGCCATAAGGACAATGGGCAACCCGAAAAAGACGAGACCATCCTGGGGATAAGATTCCTTTTCGAACTGGGAAGACACTGCAGCTCCACTTGCCTGGTAATGGAGCGAGGAGAAGTACAGCACGAGTGCAGTCCCCATGAGAATGAACCCGAGAAACATGAGCACTCGGGAATGCCGAGGAAAAGAGCGTGAATGCACATTCGTGATCCGTTCACCGGAAAATGCGAGATCCAGGGCAAATGCAATAAGGAGGATCACAGCCTGTGCAATGGAAAAGTGGGAAACAGCAGAGCCGCCGGAGTACAGATTGTAGACAACCGATATGAGAAGAAGGGCAGCATCTAGCTCGAGAAGCGGACCGATCCAGTTCCTCATGAATGCCCACCTCCCCCATACTCCAGCAGCAACTGCAAGAAGTGTTGCACCACAGCACAGCCACACGATGTCCGAGAGCCGAAGCGAGAGCCACCCAAGCGTGGAGCCTCCTGTCTCAAGTTCAGCAAGATAGCCACATCCTGCTGCAGCAAAGAGGAGAAGGGTGAGCACGACATACTGAGTCCCAGCATGCACGAGCTTCTTCCGTGACCGGGAACGCGAGAATCGTACATAGGCAATTCCCAAGATGGCAAGCAGTATGAGGGCAAGGAGGCCTGGCAACAGGACTGCCCCGGGACTCTCTGCAGAGGTACCCCCTCCAGCTGCGTGTACTGAAGCAGCATGAGGGTGCCAGCTGTCAGCCATTGCTGTAAAGCCAGGAGCATTGAATGTTCCGACTGCTGAATTCGAGACGCCAACGAGCACCCATATGTATCCACCCTCCTGCCTGCTCCAGCAATACACATCACTGAGAGCTGTTCCCTGGACAAGTGCTGCCGTTCCCACCGTGTAGCGTGTCCAACCGTGCTCCTTTTCCACTCCACTGAGGTATGCGACCTCCCCAGACAGGATGCGGGATGGTCCAGCCAGTGCATCAAGCACTCCTGACACTGCAGCAGTCTCATCCTGGGCAACAGCAGGAGGGAAAATGAAGAGGAAGGCAGCTGCAGGATCCGCAGACAGCTTGCCATCAAACTGCACAACAGTGAACGCAGCACCATTGACCCCTTCCCTTGCAGGAACTGTCGTCTCCCACAATGCTGGTTCAAGCATGGAAAAGGCAGGAGGGCCCGAATACGAATACTCCCCCATCGAGGCTGCAAGTCCTTGTGCAGCACTATCCGCCTTCGACTGCGCCTTTGATGCATGGACATATGCAGCTCCATAACTTGTTCCATAGAAGACGAGCACTGCAATGACAACAGCCTGATATGGAACCGATCCACCAGCTGGAAGGTGCAGTTTCCCCAAAAGGCGAAGTGCTCCAGCGAACAGCACTGCCACGAGCACTCCGAGCCCTAGGGAAGCAGCAAGGTCCACGGGGTGCTGAATGCCAGGAAGTATGAAGAAAAGAATTCCAGCAAGGGCTACGCCTCCAGCCACCATGGGAAGAAGGGAACTCTTCCGCTGCCGGGACAGGAGACGCACTGCACGCTCTGCAAGTACGCTCCCCCACTCTGCAAAATCGACTCCGGTGAGATAGAGAAGGGGAACCATGAAGATTCCAACAATGGTGAGCTCAAGGGAAAAGCTTGTAGTGAACAGGAGATGTGCATTGGAAGACCGAGTTCCGAAATATGCGATGCAGTAGAGTCCAAGCGTGGAAAGCGCAACACCTGCAAGTGTTGGAATGAGCAGTGCCTCATCATGCCGCTTCGACCGCTCTGCACCCCTCAGCTTCTGGATTCCATCCCATGCGAGCGATCCAAAGGTGATTACCCAGACTGCAGCGAGGAGCAGGACAGCAGCTGCTGCAGTAGGTCCGGAAAGCGCTGACAGTGAGTTCGTCCAGACGAGTGCACTGAATGCTCCTGTTGCACATACCCGTGCGAGCCAATGTGCATGCAGTGCTCCACCAAGAACGCACGACCATGCAATACCCACAAGAATGACAGCAAATACTGTCACTGCTACTGGAGCAGTGACAAGGACATTTCCGACTTCATAGAGGGGGGATCGTGGAAGATGGAGGGGAGCTGCCTGGAGGGCAGTGACACCTGCAGCAGCAAGTGCAAGAACAATGGCAGCAACTGTCACCCATCGGACACTGCGTTCCATGCTCCCAAGAGAGATGAGCTTTGCGAGAAGCGACTCGTCCTCAGCAAGCTCTTCCTCTACGGCATCAATGCCCTCGAGGCTCATGACCCATCATGCTTCATGCACGTGTTCTCCATGCGCTGCATGGTACACAAGTTCTGGATTCTCTTTCAATCGCAAAGGTGATCCCTGGTACTGCTGAACACTCACGCTACATGCCGCCATCGGGAAACAGGACTGCAAAGGCAGTTGTCGAAAGGAGAATCACCTGCTCATCCTTCTCTGCGTGGTCTCCTATTTGCACCTTCGCACTGCTCATGGGGATGAAATGCTTCCTGATCGTACCGAGGAAGTTCTCAAGGATGGCACCAGGTGGCAGCCATATGGAACCATGGATCGACCAGTTCGTTCCAGCTGCAACCACCCTATGCTGGTCCTTCTGGACATACATGCCGGACTGCCCCTCTCCTGCAAACTCTTCAGAGACCGGAACAACATAGAGAATCTCGGAGACATTCACGTACGTTTCCCGGACATGCGCAGTCGGTTGAGAGCCAACCGTGATCGTTCCATCAGCAATGCGGAGAGTGCCTGTCACATCATTGAGGAAATCGGAAATCCTGCGAACTCCAATGCTTTCGAGATTGCCTTCCACTGTGAACGCATTGCCAACAATCCGCACTGAAGCCGCCATGGCACTTCTCCCTCGAACCCATGACTCGGGTGAGTCGATACTGTTTCGTACTGCCTCGTGTAGCCATCGGGATGCACGCCCAACGAATACGGATTCACATTAGCAGACCTTCACGCTTCTCTGTGGGAACGCCCAGGATGGCACCTGTTACAGCTGTGCAGTCCAGCTTTCAATAAGGGCGAATGCAGGATCCACCCATGCAGGATCAGTGATGTCGATTCCCACCGTCTTGAGGAGTGCCTCTGGGCTCTTGGCCCCACCCGTCCGCAGAAGATCGAGGTACTTCGCAACAAACGGTTGGCCCTCCGACTTGTACTTTGCATACAGTGCGAGCGATGTGAGATGGGCAAACGAATAGGAATAGGTGTAGAAGCGAGTGCCAATGAAATGCGGAATGTATGACCATCCCAGCCGATATCCATCTGGAAGCACCAGTGAATCTCCATACTCCTTTCTGTTCTCTTCAAACCATATGTCTGAGAGCCTGTCTGACCCAAGACTCTCACCACGTTCACGGGCTGCATAGGCACGCTCCTCATAGCGGGCCATCATTGTCTGCCGGAAGATGGTCGCACACGACCCCTCTATGCGCGAGGCAATGAGAGACTGCCTGGCTGCAGGATCGGTTTCGCGTGCGAGAAGGTAGTCGAAGAGGAGCATCTCATTGAACGTTGATGCGACTTCAGCCATTGCCATGCCTGTTTCATATTCGAATGGTGTCTGTGCTTTCTGTGCAAGGGAGAAATGGAGACCGTGTCCAAGCTCATGTGCAAGGGTCATTGCATCATTGATGGTATCGGTGAAGTTCATGAGCACGACAGGCTTCTTGTCCTGAGCAACACCGGAGCAGAATGCTCCGCCTGCCTTTCCCTTTCTCGGCTCAGCATCAATCCTGTTTTCCGTGAAGAATGCCTCAAGAATGGATGCAGCACTCTTCGAGAATGCACTGACTGCGCTGAGGACACGTTTCCTTGCTTCATCGTAGGTGCATCTCGCAGGAGTTCCAATGGGCGCATACTGGTCTGCAAACTTCAGCTGCTTTACACCAAGGAGAGCTGCCTTCCTGCGGTAATATGCCTGGGCAACTCCATAATGGTCTTCGACTGCCTTGAGCATGGTTGCGACGACTGCATCTGGGAGATCGTTCGCGACATTTGCCTGCTGCATGGGAAGAGGCGTACCTGAACCATCCACATATCCGCGAAGGCGGTCGATGGCAAGGCGGTCTCCAACAAGGGAGTCGTAGCACTTCGCAAGGACGCCCTTCCACGGACTGAGTGCTTCATAGAGTGCAGTGACAGCGCGTTCCCGCAGTGCAGCATCATCAGATGTGCGATATGAAAGAAGCTCATCGATCGTATGTGGACGCACACCCTCGCCTGCATCGAATTCGACAACGATTCCAGACAGTGTTTCGTGGAATAGCGACTCCCAGGCTGATTCCGCTGCCGGTGCACGTTCAGCAAGGGCACGCTCCTCTGGAGCCGAAAGTGTATGCGTGGCATCCTCAAGGAGCCTCTCGAGATAATGCCGGTATCTCACGAGTGCAGGATCCTTCGCCAGTCTTCGTGCCTGGTGTGCAGGGAGTGTTTTCCAGTCGAGTTCAAGGAATCGGACAGCGTTCGCAAAGCGCACACTTTCCTTCTTCACATATGCATCGAGATCCTGGTTTGTTGGAGATAGACTGTCCTGTGCAAGTCGAAGTTCATTGTAGGAGGCAGCAGCACGGAAGGCATTATCGATTTCACCGAGCTCCCAAAGGGCACGTGCCCACCCGGCAGCATCTGCTGTGGCAAGGGTCCCCTCCCACTTCTTGGCAAAGTGTTCAGCCTTCTGGACAGTTGCAGCAAGATGCTCACGTGCAGCTTCAATGGACGGTTCGATGAACTGGAGATCCCAGACCACACCAGCTGCACGGGGGCCAGCCGACTCCGCATTGAGCGGTTCAGCCGGGGCATTCGCCCCCATATCGAGTCCATCCATATGCTTCAGCCTCACTTACTCGAGTGTACGATCAGCTGCTCCGCTACCCTTCCGTTCGAGGAGCACTGCACCCCGCTCCTGTGCTGCACGTAGTGACTTCTGGCTCCGTGTCCTCTCGGCAGCAGCACGGCCCTTCACCTCGATTTCCGCATCGCCAATATATGGTGGTGGTGGAAGGTTTGGAGTCTGCTTGAAATCAAATGCATCGAGAAGATTGTCTGCAGTCGCATCATGCCGAGTCAGTGGTGGAATGTCGAAAATCGCCTCAAGGAATGCAGGTACGGAAGCGAAGCTCCGATATTCGCCCTCATTGATTTTCTGGTCCTGGAAAAGATACCCCTTCTTCGCATATGGACTTACAACCATGGCAGCGACCTCATCGCCAAAGCCATATTCTCTGTTGGGATCTGGCGCATTCGGCAGTTCATCCTTCCAGAGCATGGTCGTTGGTGGTGCATTGTGCTGCTTGTACCCGCCCCAGTCATCGTAAAGGATGAGAAATGCTGTGTCATTCCAGCTTCCCCCATCCACAACAGACTGGACAATGTCATTGAGCCACTGCTGGCCATCCCGGACAGTATCCGGAGAATGCTCATTGAGAGAAAAGTGTGGCGGGACGATATACGACACATCACGCAGTTTGCCATTCCGGGCATCTGCCACAAACTGGCCCACAGGAAGGTTGTTTGGCGAGTTCACGAGGTCCTTGATGCCGTACGTGAGCACACCATTGCCGTAGTTGCCCCATGTCCTTCCCGAGAATTCGAGTCGGTGGGTTACCGTTTCCACATCGAGTGGGGGCCGCACTGGATCCTGGCGAATCCACCGGACAATTCCGCTGTGGAAGTTGTCGAGCAGTCCCTTTGCAGTGGCTGCAATCTGGACGAGATGGTTCACATGCGATGGGCCACGCTGGAACTCATGGAAATGCTTGAGGACAGCGTAGTTTTTCGCGATGTATGTGGTGACAGGAGTGATCGTTGGATCGTGGTACTCATGCACAGCCATGAACTTCTGATACCGGTAGGACCAGTTGCCATGCGTTGGCCACCATGCAAAAAGATACTTTGGAGGATCATCAGCAGGATAGACAGGATGTTTGTCTATCGTGATGGGAGCAGGAGGATCGGAAGGCTGGTGGACAACCCCCTTGTCCTGGACAAGCTTTCCGAAGTAGTCATCAAAGGTGTGGTTCTCCTGCATGATGATGACCACATGCTTGATCTTCTGCCGGGCCAGTCGAATCTGCTCTGTTGCAGCCTCCTGCACTTCAGGTGATGCTGTCCTGAGCGATGTGAGGCCTGGAACCTGGCGGGACATCCACTCCAACCGTCGACGCTGGATGTCGGGCGTTGGCTCGTAGTCGCTCCCTTCCGGATGGACATACTGCTCAAGCCGGTATTCAGGATCAATGCTGCGGAGCATTTCTTTCGGTGACCGGAATGGACCAGGATGCACACACATTTCATGGTTCATCTTCACTGCGCGCATGAACGCTTTCGCCTGTGGCCTGCCCTGGGGATTTGCAAACCGCTTGCCGAGCCCCATGCGGAATACCACATAGCTCAGCTGTCCAAGCGCAAGTGTTGGAAGGGCAAGTGGTGCTGCAAGGAGCATTGCTGCTGCAAGTGTGCCCCTGTTGGTGGGACGGCCCATATGCGAATACTTGTCGATGACGACATCATCATCCCGTTCACGGTTCAGTCCAAGCTTGTCCTCAATCCGTGCGACAGGTCCTTCAAGCTTTGGCAGATGGAATACAGCACGATCCATGAGCCATGCCGCTATGGTGCACTCAACACTGACAAGGGTCATGGTGGCACGTGCCACTGGAACAAAGAGCCGCTGCGCAATGGCCCCGACACCACTCGGGCGCGATGCTGCGTTCGAAACGTCTTCCACTGTACTCTCCCCTCCTGATGCGCTCATGACGCACTCACCAGCTCTGCTGGGCTGCATTGGACGCATTGAACATGGAATCCTTTCTTACTCATTCCATTGAACGACATTTCCCTAGACATTTGGCGGACAAATGCACTCAACGTGTCGAACGCCAGCGATATTGTCGGTATAAGTCGCCAGGGAAAATGTCGGTCATG
>DAIDIX010000062.1 GCA_027451645.1 Candidatus Dormiibacterota bacterium
GCCGAAATGGTCGAGCGGATGCTCAATCTCCGCGTTGTCGATGTCAATGTCTACGTTGCGCATGTCGCGTACAGTGCGTGATGCCTCAAGGGCGATCGACAAACAGAAGACGGAGAGGAAGAGAGCTTGCACTTCGTGTGCTCTTCGAGCTCGAAGGCAGTAGACGCGATATGGAGAGTGCCCTTCTGTACCAGGCTCCTGAAGTGGGTGCAACGGGCGATGTGACAGCATTTGCGAGAACACTCCTCGATGCCTACCATGACAATGCACATGCCTGTGATGATGCCATCCAGGGCACCACAACACACTGGGTCCTCTCAGAGACTGGCAAGATCGAGCGCACAGCACTTCGTCTTGCGACTGCAGAGCTCATCTACGTCGAGGATGTTCCCGTTCCCGTGACCATCAACGAGTGGGTTGAACTCACAAAGCAGTATGTCGGAGAGGAGGGAGCTCACTTCGTAAATGGTGTGCTTGGGGAAATAGAACGGTCCCACAGTGGCGAACCCGCAGATGACTGAACCGTATACAGTAACAGCCCTCACAAAGACCATCAAGCAGGTTCTCACAGGCTCACCTGAACTCCAGGATGTGCTTGTTGAAGGAGAGGTGAGCAATCTCCGCATCCCTGCTTCAGGACACATGTTCTTCACTCTCAAGGACTCCACAGCACAGCTGCGCTGTGTCTGCTTCCGCTTCCAGCGGATGAAGCTCGGGCTCGACGTGAAGAACGGCATGACTGTCCTTGCCCACGGACACATTGACTGCTACCCTGCAGACGGGTCATACCAGCTGTATGTTGACCGCGTGGAGCAGAGTGGCCTTGGAGCACTTGCCCTTGAGATCCGGAAGCGGACAGAACGGCTCCGGACAGAGGGGCTCTTTGATCCTGCACTGAAGCGGACACTGCCACGAGTTCCACGACGGGTTGCAGTCATCACGTCTGCAACAGGTGCTGCCGTGAGGGACATGTGCCGTGTCATTTCACGCCGTGCACCGATGATCGGGATCGTTGTCATTCCTGCTGTCGTCCAGGGAGAGGGAGCAGCAGCAAGCCTTGTCGAAGGGGTCATCCGTGCCCAGGATCTGCCGGATGTCGATGTCATCCTGATTGGCAGAGGGGGGGGATCGTTCGAGGATCTCGTCGCATTCCAGGACGAGACCCTTGCGAGAACCATACGCAGCAGCAGGATTCCGGTTGTCACTGGCATTGGACATGAGATCGACATCAGCATTGCGGATTTTGCTGCAGACATGATGGCATCAACTCCCTCAGCAGCAGCAGAGATTGTTGCACCTGTACGGGAGAGCCTGCTCGAAGATCTCACTGGCCGGTATTTCACTCTCGGTCGGGCTGTGCGAAATTCACTGCTGGCACGGCAGTCGGGCCTCTCCGCTCTCCGTTTCCGGTTTGAACGGAGTTCACCACGACATCTCATTGCAGTGTATGTCCAGGATGTCGAGCGTCGACGGCGGCTCCTCGAAGGTCAGGGGCGCATGCTCCTCCGGAAGGAGGATCATGCACTGGGCGCATACAGGGACAGGCTCCGTTCCCTCAATCCCCTTGTCAGGATTGCCCGGCTCCACACGGACCTTACTGGCCGTGCACTTGGACTTGCTGGAGGAATCGACCGCATTCGAACACGGGAACGGACCAGGATCGATCGTGCAGCTGCAGTACTCGGATCGCTCTCGCCGCTTCGCACACTGGAGCGGGGCTATTCGATTACACTGGATGCGACCCACGGAACTCCAGTTCTCAGCTCGCATGCACTCCATGAGGGGCAGAGCATTGAGACGCGGCTCCACTCCGGTCGCCTGACGAGCACCATTACTGCTGTACAACATGAGGATGCACACGAATGAGCAGTGAGCACACGACTCCACACGACACGACCATTGCACAGCTTTCCTACGAGCAGGCCATCGAGGAGCTTGATACCCTCATAGCCAAACTCGAGCGGGGGAGCGTACCACTGAATGATGCAATCGCTGCATACGAGAGGGGAGCTAAACTCATTGCACACTGCAATGCCCTCCTCGAAGCCACAGAGGCAAAGATTACAGCCCTTACCTCAGGTGGATCGGAAGTTCCCTTTGCCCCCGAACAGGCTGATCATCCTGTCCAGCAGGGCGCTGCTTCGGAAAACGGCACACTGTTCACGGATCGTGACGAAGAGTAGCAGCTCAGGAAGCAAGTCCGGAACTGTCCGGCTCGACAGCGCACTTGTCGAACTTCATCTTGCTGCTTCCCGATCCCAGGCACAGTCCCTCATTGCAGCAGGTCTTGTCATGGTCAATGAGCACCGTGCTGAGCGGAGCAGTGAGGAAGTACTCCCTTCGAGCGATGATATCCATCTCCTCAGGGCACCCCGCACATGGGTATCCCGTGGAGCACTGAAGCTCATCTCAGCACTCGACCATTTTCACATCGATGTTGCTGGCAGGGTTGCACTGGATTCTGGCAGCTCCACTGGGGGCTTTACGGAAGTACTTCTCGACCGTGGCGCATCCCATGTATATGCAGTGGATGTTGGATATGGCATTCTTGATGCCCGTCTCCGGAATGATGAACGGATCACACTCCTTGAGCGGACTAATCTCCGCTACCTCACGTCTCTTCCTGGTCCACAGCCTTCTGTGATCACACTGGATCTCTCCTTCATCTCTCTCCGCACGGTACTTCCCGCACTTGCCGATCTTGCTCCTGGAGCCACAGCTGTAGCCCTCTTCAAACCTCAGTTTGAACTTCCCAGGGATCGTGTGGGACATGGAGGAGTCATTACTGATGCTGAAGCAACTGCATCTGCACTCGATGAATTCCAGGAGTGGTGCTGTACTGCCCTCTGTGCTACGGTTCTAGGGGAGCCGTTTCCGTCTGCAGTGGCTGGCAGGGATGGCAACCAGGAGTGGTTTATCGTGATCCGTTTGCCAGGTGCAGGAGGAGAGGAAGCGGGTGACACCCAGTACACGTAGGACAGCAGTCCTTCTTCTCGCACGGAAAGTCGATGCATCCCTGCACGCGATTGCTGCCCATCTTGCACGTGACATCGGACTTGAGGTCCATGATCTTGATGAGATTGCTGGCACGACAGCAGACATTGATCCAGCCTCAACTGCAATNATGACCATTGGGGGAGATGGAACGTTCCTGGTCGGTGCACGGTGGGCTGCACGACTTGGAGTCCCCGTTTTCGGCATCAACACTGGACGGCTCGGATTCCTTGCAGAACTCGATCCGCATGACCTCCAGCATGCACTTGAGGCCATGCGGAATGGAGCATATGAGGAAGTGCATCGGCCCCTCATCATTACCTCGCTTCGCACTGCAGATGATGAAGCCGTATGGATGCATACCTCCCTCAATGATGTAGTCCTTCGAACTCAGGAGATTGCAGTTGCCCACTATGACCTCAGTGTGAACGGAGAACCTGCTGCAGAAATCGATGGTGATGGCCTCATCATTGCAACGCCCACAGGGTCCACTGCGTATGCCATGAGTGCTGGAGGCCCCATCATTGTTCCGGACCTTCCATGCATCCTCCTTGTTCCCCTGGCTCCCCATGCCCTCATGCCTCGCTCCCTTGTCATTGGACCCGATGCAGTAGTCACAGTGACTGTCCATGGCGGCTCTGTTCTCGCAGCAGTTGATGCCACTCACACCTGGCATGTCGAGGATGGTTCAACACTCGAAGCCCGACTCGATGGAACCGTGACAACACTCCATTTTGCATCAAGCCCATCCTTCATGACCCGTTTGCACGATACGATGCTCTTCGGTGCACCACTCCGCATTCGTGATGTGTCTCGCCATCACCGTTCCACTCACCGCGCAACGGAGCAGGCATAAGGGGTACCACATGGCACTCATGGAAGTCCGCATCCAGAATCTCGCAGTCATTGAGAGTGCCACATGGCACGTGTCCTCGGGCTTTACTGTCATCTCTGGAGAGACAGGTGCAGGGAAATCGCTCTCGATTGAAGGACTCCGGCTTGCACTTGGTGAACGTCCCAGGCAGGACGTCATCCGGCCCGGGAATGACAGGGCTGTCCTCGCTGCAGTCTTCACCGAGCTTCCAGATGGTGTTGAAGAGCTTCTTCGGGATCACGGTGTACCTCTTGAAGATGATCTCCTTGAGGTAACCCGAGAGCTCAGGACAGATGGACGGTCCACCTTCCGCTGCAATGGCGCCACAGTCACCCGCGCATTTGTCAGGGAGATTGCAGATCTTCTTGTTGACATCACTGCCCAGGGTGCATCAATGCGGCTCCATGATCCCACCTGGCAGCTGTCCGTTGTCGATGCAGCTGGGGGAGAGGATGTCGATGAAGCTCTTGGAAGCTACCGGGAGGTGTTTGGAGCGTATTTGCGCATGAAGGAAGAGTACCGTGCTCTCACGTCCATGTCGGCAAACTCTGAGTCCGAGAAGGAAGAGGCTGCTTCCCATGTCGCATATCTTGCACCACTCAATCTTGAGCCGGGAGAGGAAGAAGCACTCCTCACGGAGCGGGAGAGGATTGCGCATGCAGCAGTGCGCCGCCGTGCACTCGAAACGCTTCATGGAGCTCTCACGGGAGCTCAGGAGATGCCAGGAGCACTCGAGACCATTCTTGCAGCACAGCAGGAGCTCGAGCAGGTGGAAAATCTTGATTCCGCCATAGCTGATCTTGCTCGAAGGATTGATGGTGCAGTAATGGAACTCGAGGACTGCGCATCCGAAGCAGTCCGGTATGCAGACACCATTGAAGCTGACCCAGGCCGTCTCGAATGGATCGAGGAACGCCTCCATACGCTCCAGCGTGTGGCTGCACGGTATGGAAGCATCAGTTCCGCATGTGACACTCTCAGGAGATGCCAGGCTCTTGTCGATGACGCTCCAGTCACGGAGCAGGAGCTCGAGCAAGCCCGAACGAGGCTCCATGAACACAGCGAGATGCTGTCCCGTGCTGCACTCCATCTCCACGCCATACGCGCATCACATGCGAAAGCACTCCAGCAGACACTCGAACATGAGCTGCAGAACCTCGACCTTCCCCATGCATCTGTCATCATCGATGTCACCTGCAGACTTTCCCCGGATGCAACAGCTGATGAGGGCCTTCCATGCGATGGCTTGGGAGCTGACGATGTCATCATGAGGCTGTCGACGAATCCCACCATGCCACCTGTTCCCCTTGGTGAAGGTCCATCAGGCGGCGAACTCTCCCGGTTCGCTCTCGCAGTCCGTTCCTGTGTTGCACATGTGTCGGATGCAGGGTGCATCGTACTCGATGAGGTCGATACGGGAATAGGGGGAGACACTGCACTCCGTGTCGGTGCTGCCCTTCGTGCCATCTCCCGTGAGCGACAGGTCATTGCAGTGACCCACCGGGCGGAGATAGCCTCGTTTGCCACGCACCATGTACGCGTCCAGAAAGTTCAGGGAACGGACCATGTGCACTCCATCATTGGACATGTTCGGGAAGAGGAGCGTGTAGAAGAGGTGGCACGCATGCTGTCGGGAACTGTGACGGCTGCAGCGAGAAAGAGGGCAGAGGAGCTCCTTGCTGATGGGGCACGTTCCCACTCCTGATTCCCAGATCTCCACCGTCGACAGCAGCTAGTCCAGCATGTGAAGTTGCTACACTCGGAAGGCATACGGGGAGTTCTGGGGGAGAGGGCAACGATGTCTGACAGCATGACACTGCATACATCCGCATCGACAGATGGTGCCACAAAGCCTGCTTCTGGACAGGTATATGCGTCCATCACCTTTCCAGGACGCTGGCTTCTCCACCTTGGAAGCTACATGGATCCTGTCTTCACAACGAACGATGGCAAGCGGACCATACTCGAACGGGATGGCAGGGAATCCTGGTGGCCAACACTGGTTCTCACGCTCCTCGGCAGGGAACAGGATGGGGGGCATGCCTGGGAACGGTTCTCCGTAGCACTTGCTCCACTGGAGGCACTCTCCGTTCTTCCAGAAGATGTGCATGACGACTTTCTTGATGCCTGTGAACGACTTGCGAAGACAAGCTGTGCAGAGATCGGTCAGCTGCCTGTTGCCACAGCGCATGGACATGCAGAGCGCCGTGCATCCTTCCTGGCGTCCGTTGCAGCAGCGCAAGCTGCAAGGAAGACGGGAGCAGTCCCCCCACAGCGTTCTCCTGAATCATTCATTCCTGCACCTGAATCAGTAAAGCCTGACCGTGAGGGGAAAGGAAGCTGTCCAGTGCCAAAGCCCTTCCTTCGCGAACTCCCTGGAGAGGAGGGAGTGACCCTCGGCTGCGGACTGACAGGACACATTCCCTGGATGGCACGCGATGGAGGTGGCTGGATATCCGAGTCAGGCACATACACCCGTCCTGGGATCTTCGCGCTCGGAAGGGAGTTTCAGCCAGCAACTCCTCAGGAGAAGGGCATGCGCATCTCGCTCCTCGCAGCAGTTGCAGCATACCCTTCTGCATCCAGGAAGATCATGTTCTCGGCAGTTCAGGCACTCCGTGCAGCAGAGAAGTCGCTTGCAGAGCATCCTCTCCTTGAGCGCAGGGGACAGAAGGAGGAGATTGCATTCGCTCGTGCAGAGATCCGTGAGGTGCGAGCCTGTGAGCGGGGTGCAGCTGCCAAGGGAACAGATGTCCTGCCAGCACCTGGTGACGTGTACATGACAACATCAGCAGGAACGGCTCTTGGCTACTTCACGACTCTCTCTCCCAATGATCCCATCCCGGTATGGGTCCCAACGTGGGGGAAGATTGTCTCTATCGAGGGCAAGGGGACTGCGATTGTACCCAGCAGCATACGAGCTGCACTTGCACCACTTACTGCAGCTGAACGGGAAAAGGCACTCGCATCAATGACGCAGGTACTTGCAATGTCCCGTGCTGCACTTGCACGTCGAACCCTCCATCTTCCGGATGATCCAGGCACTGAGCTGCTCTCCAGTCTCATCCGTACTGCAGCACGGGAACTCCGGAGTGCAAAGCAGGCAGAACGACGCAGTGCTGATCTCGGCTACTAGACCATCCGGATTCGTCCAGTGTCGTCCACAGTGCACAAACCTGCGGTATACTCCTACCCGCAATGGTGACACATTTTCTTTCCGTTCTTGCACCGCTCATTGCGACATCCCGGAATGGCCATGTCCAGGGGACAGGCTTCACGGGCTCGCTTAGCCACCTTCCCTATGCCATTACCCTTGCATGCATTGCAGGTGAGGCCGTTCTCGGAGTGGCAATCCTTGCTGTCGGGCTCTTCCGTTTCCGTCACGAGCATCAGCATGTGAGCGAACCAGGAACACTCGCACACTAGCACGCATCCATCTCGTCCATGGCAGAGTGTCACGGCACAGTGACAGTATGTCCACGTGCTGCATGTACCGCTCGATACCTCCGTACGCTCAGTGTGGAGGCATCGACAGATCATTATGGGTGCAGCTGCGCTTCGCCACTCTCAGCCGTGGGAATCCGTCGGCAGGACTGTTACTGGACACCTGCTCTACGGCAACACTGTCTCGTGCCATCCTGGGAAACTCACCATCCATTCCGGAGACACGGGCATGCGCATTGAGATTGCAGCACCACGAAGTGTCCAGTGGGGTGCAGTCGACATCGTGGCAAGGGCTGTGAGCCTCTTCTTTTCTGCATGCGATCCTGCACTGTGGAGCAAAGCTCCCTGCAGTGGCGTCAGGATCGACATCGCTCCAGGAGAGCATCCTGTAACGGACCTTCCGTACTGGAGTACCCACCTTGCTGGCCGCCATACGTCGGCAGGAAGGCTCTTTGCAAAGATGAGCGCAGTATCCTCGCCATACCCAGACTCACGTGGATTTGCACGCTGTGTTCTCCGTGAGCATCTCCTCCTGACGCCCCAGCACCGGGACCCGTCGTGGCCTGTACTTCATGAGCTCGGTCACATCCTCTTCTTTTACTGCATTCCCCGCGAGGACTGGCGACCAGGAGGGCTCCTCGACCGTCTCTACTGGAAACGGCTCATCCATGAGGAGGCATATCCCTCGAGGTACGCTGCACAGAATCCGCAGGAATACCAGGCTGAGGCAGTTGCAATCTATCTCCTTGCACGCTCAGGCTCACGGTGGATCATGGAGCATGATGAACCACTTGCTGCGTATCTTGCGAAGCTCTTCCCTGAGCGGCGCATTGCCCATGCGCATGCTGCCCTTACAGGGAGGCTCGTTGCATAGCCAGCCCCATTCTCCCTCGCGAAATGCACGCTGATATGGTGTAATTGCTATGAGGAAACTGGCAGCAGGTAGGTGACGTGGCTCTCGAGACGGATGTGCAGATAACGCTCCCAGCATTCAGTGGGACACTCCATGACCTCGTACGCGAGGTACAGAGGGGAGGACTCCCTATCGATGCAGTACCTGTAGATGAGGTGAGCCGCCAGTGCCGAAAGGCGCTTGAGGATGGAGGAGGGGACATAGAGCAGCTTGCGAGTGCCCTTGCGAGCCTCCACAGGCTCCTCGACTACAAGCTCACAGCCCTCGACAGTGCACTCAGGGAGCCGGATCCCGAGCCAGAATTGCCACTCCAGGATCTCCTGCTTGAGGAGGAGGATGCACTCAGAGAGCAGGCATACCGTGCATTCAAGGATGCAGCGAGCCGT
>DAIDIX010000063.1 GCA_027451645.1 Candidatus Dormiibacterota bacterium
GTCTCATCATTCCCACGCGGAATGAGGAGGACAATGTCCCCCATCTCATCGAGCGCATTCGAGACGCCTGCCATGATGTTTCTCTCGAATGCATCTTTGTGGACGACAGTGATGACGGAACCCGTGCTGCCATTGACAACGTGGCACGCACGACGGACGTGGCGATGCAGCGGATCTTCCGGAATGGACCGGAAAGGAAGGGAGGTCTCAGTACTGCAGTCATTGCTGGCATACGTGCTGCGAGCGGAAAGTATGTCTGCGTCCTGGATTCGGATCTCCAGCATCCTCCAGAAACGATACCTCTCCTCCTCAGGACTGTCGAGGAGGGAGACTATGATCTCGGTGTTGGCAGCCGCTATACGGAAGGCGGAAGCAGTGCAGGCCTCTCCGGCATAGTACGAACCATTGTGAGCAGATGTTCGACAGCCCTCGTGCACCTTGTGTTTCCTTCATCGCGCGATACGACTGACCCTCTCTCAGGATTCTTCGTCGTGCGGAATGCTGCTGTTGCGGATGTTCCCTTTCATCCAACAGGATTCAAGATCCTCCTGGAAATTCTCGTGCATGCACCACACCTGAAGATTGTCGATGTGCCGTTTGTCATGGCACCACGTCATGCAGGGGAAAGCAAGGCTTCCATCCGGGAAGGCTTCCGGTTTCTCCGACATGTGATGGTGCTGCTCCCCTACAGGAAGCATCCCTAGTGCTCCTGCAGGCGCTTGCGGGCTCTCCGGAGTGCTGTGACATACGCCTTTCTCACATGACCACCACAGCATGTGTCGATATGCTTCCGAATGGCAGAAAACAGCTGTTCCCTGACTTCTGGAGTAAGGAGAAGGTGGTCTGAGTATGTAGACAGGAGATTGACATATTCCTCCGAGGTGTACACCTGCTCCCAGGGATACGTGACATACTCCATCTCATTCCACAGCTCCGCCTGCTGCAGCGTGTCCGTATGGGCAGCTATTGCATCATCGGAGAGAGGAACAACATGGCCAAACGAGATGGCTGATATGTCACCAGAAGCTGCCCGGAAAGCCTCCTCGAGAAGAGCAGGTGCATATGTGCGGTAAATCTCCTGAATTCCCTGAAAGAATTCCACATCTCCACCCTCCCGTCCCCAGTGACGGAAGATTGCAACGACCCCATCTGGAAGAAGGAGATCCCATACTGCCTTCTCACGGATCTCAGGATCGAGCCAGTGGTAGGATGTCGCTGCAATCACTGCAGTGAACAGCTCATGCTCACTCCTGAAGAAATCTTCGAATGTCGTGACCAGGAAGCGGACCTGTGGAGCATGCCGTAGCCGTTCCGATGCAACAGCAATCATTTCAGCACCCGGATCGATCGCGAGCACAGGACACTCCCATGCTGCAAGTGACCGTGTTGCTATGCCAGTTCCACACCCAATTTCGAGAATTCGGCTCGAAGGGCTGATGGGCATGTAGTGTGCAAGTTCAGAAAACAGCTGTTCCGGATACTGTGGGCGTGCCTGGTCGTAGATATCCGCAACTTCATGGAAGAGATATCCTCTCCGCGTGCTGTCACTCATTCCTGGTCCAGCTCCGGAAGTTCCGGTTCTGTCCTACTCGAGGGTGGGTGCAGTTGGACGGAGTGAGCGCTGCTGAATGAGGCTGAACTCGTACTCGACAAAGAACGCTGTCTTCGTGGTTCCTGTCGCATGCCGCTCGCACCACCGCTGAAGCGTCTTGTCACCAGGCGCGACACGGATGCTGAGCTGCTGGATGCCGCGACGGCGGGCTTCAGCAAATGCCTCCTCGAAGAGAGATGAGATGGCAATCATGTCTTCAGCAGCAAGAATGGTGATCTGTGGACCAGTGGTACCACGACCGTAGGACGGCTCTGTAATGACCAGTGCTCCAAGGACCCGGTAGTTGCCTTCAATGGCAACAACACCGAATGTACCTGGCTGCTTGAGAAGATCTGCAAGCTCCGAGTACTGCATTGGCGTGCCAGCATCGCCTGTCGCTTTGCTGATCTGCTGGTTGACAAGACGAAGGACAGATGAGGTGTCCGTGGGGGTAATGGGTCGGGTGCGTGTATATGGCATGGCACCCACACTGTACCCGATTCCCTCACAGATCGCCAACCCCCAATGCAATTTCCATGGCACTCCGAACTGCAAACTCGATTGCGAAGGCAGGCCGACATTGTTACGCTGTATTCCATGCCACAACTCAACTCTGGAGCAACATTCTGGGTCTCCCACCAGGATCATGCTATTCGCGATTCCTGGTACTCAGACGGTCTCTACTCCCATGACACACGGTTCCTGTCAAAGTGGCAGATTTCCGTGAACGACAAGGAACCGTTCTGTCTCACGTACAGTGAATTTGACCATGCACATGGACAGTGGGTACTGATCGCCCCTGCACTCATCACAAGTTCCGATGGCATTCCCACTGAAGTGAGCATCACCCTTGACCGCTTCATGCTTCAGGGGGAGCTCCATGAGGACCTCACCCTCAGTGCATATGGCACGGTTCCTGTCATTCTCACCCTGTCCATTGCCCTTGCAACGGACTTCGCGGACCTGTTCGAGGTCCGCCGCCAGCAGTGGCAGTCCCGCTCCACAGCAACGGAGTGGAATCCCGATGACCACATCCTTGCCTCAACGTATGCCAACAAGGACTTCTACCGGGAACGGCGCACGCATATCGTCTCAGACACCACTCCCTCAGTGAGCGGTTCGACAGTGAGTTTCTCCGTGACACTCTCCCCTGGCGAGCAGTGGCATGCATGCCTTGGCCACTGTCTCATCACGGATCGGGCTGCAGCACAGTCACCTGTCGAATGTCCACTTCCAGCATGGCACGCGGCTACTCCAGTAACTGGGGAGCACACCCCGCACCATCCTGAGCTTCCGCGGGACGTTCCAGCCTACAGGGTTGCCAATCATGCGTTCCAGACAGCTCTTGACCAGTCAGCCCGGGATCTCCATGCGCTGCGCATCCCTAATCCTGCAGGCACATCACTCCCTGACATTCCCGCAGCTGGAATCCCCTGGTTCGTTGCCCTCTTTGGACGCGACTCAGTCATTGCCTCGCTGCAGACTCTTGTCCACAATCCGGAGTTCGCACGTGGAACAATAGCTGCACTTGCTGCCTTCCAGGCAACGAAGCATGATGCATATCGCGATGCTGAACCGGGGAAGATCTGTCATGAGCTCCGTGTAGGCGAATGGGCAGTCTTCGGACTCATTCCTCACAATCCCTATTACGGCTCAGCTGATGCGACAGCGCTCTACCTCTACCTCATTGGCATGGTGTACCAGTGGACTGGAGATGCAGAGTGGCTCAAGCAGTTCAGGGACTCCATCGACAGGGCTCTGGAATGGGTGGACCGGTATGGAGACATTGATGGGGACGGTTTCCAGGAATATGGTCCACGTGCAATGACTGGCTATCCGAACCAGTGCTGGCGAGACTCCCCAGACGGTGTTCCTGATGAGGAGGGACACACTCCCTCCCACCCGATCGGAACATCGGAACTCCAGGCCTATGTCTATGCAGCAAAGCAGATTCTTGCACCCCTCTTTGCAGCATGGGGAGAGGGTGATCGGGCCGCGACACTCCAGAAGGAGGCAACTGACCTCCAGCACCGGTTCCGTGAAGTGTTCTGGCTCCCTGAAAAGGGCACTGTCGCACTCTGCATCGATGGCAGAAAGCATGCAATAGGAACACCCTCATCCGACACAGGCCACTGCCTGTGGATGGGCATCCTCGATGAGGATGTTGCAAAGGCTTCTGCAGCACAGCTCCTTTCGCCTGAACTTTTCAGCGGCTGGGGAATCCGCACCCTAGCGACATCGCATCCTGCCTATGATCCCCACTCATACCACAGGGGGAGTGTCTGGCCGCACGACTCCATGATTGCAGCAGCTGGACTCATGCGCTACGGCTTCGTTGAAGAGGCATGGTCTGTCATCCGCGGTGTCATCGATGCCACAGGCCACTTCACAAATGCGCAGATCCCAGAAGTGTACTCTGGCCTCGACCGGTCTGCCATTCCCGTTCCTGTACCGTACCGGAGACCAAACATTCCCCAGGCATGGGCAGCAGGCTCCATCATCTATGCTGTCGACATTCTTCTTGGCATTGATCCGGACATCCCGCATGATGTCATCCGCTTCCATCCACATCTTCCTTCATGGTGCCCCACCATCTCAGTCGAGAACCTCCGGGTTGGAAACCGCTTGCTCTCCGTGCATGCACACCGCAGTGATGATGGTTCCACCCACCTTGAAGCAGCGATCACCAAAGGGGATCCGATCGAGATCATCTGTGATACTGCCCCGCTGCATCATTCCAAAGCCCTGCCCCACGCCTGACTTTCCACACGAAGTGATCCTCACGTTCCACTCTCCGCAGATGCAGGGTGACGTTCTGAGATGGGAAGAGGTGGCGACACGAGCCCACATCCATGACAGGTGCTTCACGATGTGATAGTTTTCCGGGCGCAGTACACAGTGGGAATCTATATTGGATGTATCTGATCCTCCATCCAGGAGAAAAACGTGCCCCATCCTTCCCGACTTGCGGTCCTGCTTGCTGGAATATGCATCCTTGGTGTGGTGACTGCTGGCCTTGTCCTTCTCCATGCAGCAGCCACTCCGCTCTGCCCCAAGCAGGGAGCACCACTTCCATCCACCTTCTGCACAACACCACTCGAACGCTCACTCGGAGAAGTGCCTGTGCACCTGCAGGGAATACCCGACTCCACTATCATCCATGAAGGGTGGAGCCTCACGACACCCCCCAGGGGCTACATTCCTGTGATCTCGGATACCCGTGCAGCATCAACTGCTGTATCGTGCTCAGGATATTCGGGCGCATACAGTCATGGAACCATTCTCGTCCTTCCCCATACGTCATATGGCGGCAACCCACCCACGCTTGATCCCGTCTGGATTGTCAACATCACTCCGCGGAATTTCCCGATAGTTGTGCATGCTTCTTGGGGTGGTGGTCCTGGAACGGGCCCCCCACCGCACAGTGAATCGACAATCCACACTGTGTGGTGGACAGTCAATGCGTATACGGGAGCCTGTGAGGGAGCATTCTACGCATAGCAGCCTCACGACATGCAGAAAGTCACCGTACTGACACTTCGCATGGCACCATCACAGGCCAGTGCCGAACCGCAAGTGTGATATGAGAGCATACACTCCGATGATCACAGCAAATCCAGTCCAGTACTTCAGCTCATACAGCAGGAACCTCTCCTTTCCGTTCCTGTGATATAGCGCATCCCATGCAACGCCAAAGACAATCCAGACTGCTGCGAAACCCACGATACCTGGTCTACCCGGCACAAACCAGGCTAGAAGCAAGACTGCAGCAATTACTGCTCCAGTAGCCACGTACTTGTGTTGTCCGATCTTCCTGATCACGCTGTCATCACTCAGCATTGTCGCGTCAGTCGACTACATATGCAGTCGCGAGACTCCAAGCCAGCTTTCAATTTCCTGCATCCACCTGACAGTAGTCGAGTGCTTCGTTGATGCAGGGGCTAGAAGCCGCTGCATCGGATTGCGCCGTGCGGACATCCGGATCATTGGAGTTGCTGGATCGAGCTTTGCAAGAAGACGTGCCTGTGCGACAGCTGTCTCCTCATCATCGACAAGCTCATCAAGGAGTCCAAGCTCCATTGCCTCTTCTGCAAGCCATACCTCTCCTGTTGTCACCTTGCTGAGCTGCTCCTCCGAGAGATGCCGTGATTCACGAACTGCAGTGACAAAACGCTGGAAGAGCGCATTCACAAGATGCTCCTCCTTCTCGTGATCTTCTGGTGATGGCTTCCGCCAGGGTGCACCAAGATCCTTGTACGGTCCTGTCGTTGTGACAACAAGCTGCGTGCCGAGCCGTGCGAGAAGATCCACGAGTACTGGACGGACACTCATGACACCGATGGATCCAACAAGTGCTCCAGGAAACGCCACAATCTTCCAGGCTCCGCAGGCAAGGAAGTATGCTCCAGAGGCACCTGTTCCACGAACCCATGCCACAACAGGCTTCCGGTGGGCGAGATGCTTCACTGCCCTGTAGAGTGCCTCAGAGGGAATTGCTCCACCTCCAGGCGAATCGATATCAAGCACCACTGCACGGATGGTCGCATCCTCACGAACACGCGTGAGGAGCCGCACTGTGTCGACTGAGCGCACCTGACCACCAATTGCTCCCCAGATGGGAACAACAGCGACCCGCTCCTTTGCAAGAAGGGACTTGATGTATTTCTGGATGTCACTCTGGAATGCCACGGGCTTCCTCCCCAATGTGTGTTGACTTCCCTGCACGGATGGACTTCGCCCGATCCACTTCCTGGCACCGTGCAAGCCGAATATTGCCTTCATGCGCTTCCTGAATGATTCTCCTCGCAGTGGCAGGAAGGTCTTTTCGTGCAAGAAGCCGGTTCCCCAGATCTAGGACAGCTGCATCTCCCCGGTATGTGGGATACAGTCCGCTCGTCAGGGTGGATGCCTGCTCAGGTGAACGTGTCTGCCACCATGATGCAAGCTCCTGCTCATACCTGGTCCAGTACGGTTTGAGGATGGCTCCCTGCTCTGCCCTGTCGAACCCGGATGCCAGTGCCCTCATCTCAGCGAGCGAAACCGATGAGGAAGTCGTGAGCAGGTTCCACGCATGCTCCTTCGCCTGGGCATCTGGACGGGACGTCTGGATGGTGAGAGCATTGCGCTTCCCGAAATCTGTCCTGTCATGCTGCTCCTCACGCTCGATGTCCTGGAGTGTTGCAGCACCACGGCTCGCAAGCGTACTGAGCATTGACCACCTGAGCTCGACATCGAGTGTGATGCCTGGAATGGACACCTTCCCATCAAGGAGGGCAGCAAGTTCTGCCAGCTGCTTTGAGGAACTGGCTGATGCTGCATACACCTTGAAGAAGGCGAGCTGGAGATCTGAGCCTGGAGCAGAAGCTGCCACCTCAGCCCGTGCACTTTCTGCAATCCGTGCTCGAAGTCCTGCATACCGCTTTGGATCCGCATACAGCAGGGCATCCCGCATCGACTGCATGGTGCGCTGCACAGCATCAGGATCCTGCTCACGCACCACATGGGGCAGGAGCATCGAGATGTAGTCGGAACTCCGCATCTCCCCATCACGCATCATGTCCCAGAACATGCCTGTCACCATCTGGCGGTTCAGTGAATCATCAAGCGTATGGAGGTTCTTCATGAGGGCACGCTGCGATGCAGCATCAAGACGGATCTTCGCGTATCCCAGATCCCGGTCATTGAGAATGATGCAGTCAGCCTTCATGCCGACAAGTTCCGGGAGTTCAAGCTCAGCTCCTGAGATCTCCCGCTCGATGTACTTCACCTGGTGAAGTGCACCCTTCGCATCTTTCTCGTACACCCCGATGCCGATGTGGTGCGTCCGGAGTACATCATCACCTGCACCAACACGCTGGCGGATCGCTGCTTTCGTGATAGCGCCTTTCCGGAATGTGACTTCCGAACTCAGGATGTTCATTCCTTTCGTCTGGAGCCACTCCCGTGCCCAGGAACCAAGCGTTCGTCCGGAGCCTTTCTCGAGTGCATCGAGGAACTGGGCAAGCCGGGTGTTCCCCCACTGATACGTTTTGCAGTACTCCTCAAGGCCAGTTCCCAGTCCTGCACGGCCAACAACTGCTGCGAGCTGCTTCAGCACGGAAGCGCCCTTCGAATAGGTGATGCCATCGAAGTTCTGCCGTGCTGCATCAGTGTCGGGGATGTCTGCGACGATCGGATGGGTAGTGGACTTCTGATCGAGGGCCAGGGCAGCAGATTTCCTCGTGAAGAAGAAGTTCGTCCATGCATCGACAAAGCGTGTTGCCTCAGTCTGTGCAAGGAAGGAGAGGTAGGTAGCAAAACTCTCATTGAGCCAGAGATCGTCCCACCACTCCATTGTCACGAGGTCGCCGAACCACATGTGCGCCATCTCATGGAGAATGACGTTTGCCCTCTGCGAGCGGCGCATCTCCGTGACTCGCGAGCGGAACAGGTATCCCTCATTGAAGGTCGTGCAGCCAGGATTCTCCATTGCACCCATGTTCGATTCAGGAACGAACACCTGGGCATATTTCCCGAACTGGTAGGGAATGCCAAAGAGCTTCTCGTAAAAGTCGAGTCCCTGCTTTGTGATCTCGAAGATCTCATCGGACTCGAGATAGGGAAGCATCGACTTTCTGCAGTAGAGGGAAAGCTCCCTTCCCATGTGGGTTGTGCTCACCTTCGCATACGGACCAGCAACAAGCGCTGCAAGGTAGGTCGACATGAGCTTTGAGCGGCCAAACTCGTGACGCACACATCCGTTGGCAGCTGGAGAAGACTTCGCCTCTGCAGTGTTGTTCACGACTTCCCACGCCTTCGGAGCATCGATAGTGAATGTGAATGTGCCCTTGAGATCCGGCTGGTCAAAGCAGGCGAACACCTTGTGCGCATCATACGGCTCGAAATGCGTGTAGAGATACACAGAACCGTCAGCAGGATCCTGGGCCCTGTGGAGGCCGACTCCCGTGTGGTTGTATGC
>DAIDIX010000064.1 GCA_027451645.1 Candidatus Dormiibacterota bacterium
TATCCATGTCGATGGTGTCGATGACATGGTGCGGAGCGTACGAAGGACATGTGATGGCATTCTCGGAATTGCCCGCAATGGCGCACTCATTGGCATTGCAGGTCTCCAGGAGGAACTGGATCCTCTTGCAGAGCAGCTTGTAGCACAGGCTCACCATATTGGTCTCACTACTGCACTTGTGGGAGGGACAGCCCATCTTGCAAAGCGTCTTGCTGTTCCAACACGGTGGGCAAGGACAGGAAAGTCGCTTTCTGAACTCCGGAGATACCAGCGTGAGGGACATGGGGTGCTGGCCATTGGAACTGGTGACGTGGCGGATATCCTCTATGCATCAGATTTCGCTATAGGGATCGATGTCAGTGGAACAGCAATTCCCTGGACGAGCGATGTGCTCTCAACACCAGGACTTGCGACTGCCTTCATCGTGCTCGAGGCAGTTGGTGTTGCAGAGGATGTGAGCAGGCGAAGTGCTGCACTTGCTGCTGCAGGGTCATCCGTTGGGGGGCTCTGGGCAATGCTTGGACCTGCTGCCAGCTCCAGTACGAGAGCCAGCATTCCTGTCAATGCAGCTGCATTTGTGTCGCAGATCCAGGGCATTGCTTCTGCAGAGCTCATTGGACGCAGGCCTCCTGTCGTGCCCAGGAGCAGAACTCCCTGGCACACCATGGAGCCGGAAATCGTGCTCTCTGCACTCCATACGAGCCGTTCTGGCCTGACACGTGAGGAGGCAGGACGGAGGATGCAGGGACCAGCTGTTCCTCCGCATCCGGTCTGGCGTTTTCTTGAGGCAGTGGAAGGAGAGCTCGTCAATCCTCTGACTCCAGTCCTCGCTGTTGGTGCTGGACTTGCTGCTGCAGTTGGATCTGTTGCCGATGCGGGACTTGTGGCAGGTGTAACAGTAGCGAATGCCATCATTGGTGGTGCGCAGCGGGTACGGGCTGAGGTGTCAATAGAAAAGCTCCTCGAGCTGAGCTCAGAGCATGTCACTGTGAGGCGGAAGGAGGGAACATTCAGGATTGACCGTCAGGCAGTAGTCAGGGGAGACATTGTGGAATTGTCCCCTGGGGACATCATTCCTGCAGACTGCAGGGTGCTCCATGCTGAGGGCCTTGAAGTTGACGAGTCGATCCTCACGGGCGAGTCATTCCCTGTCATGAAGTCTCCATCACCAGTTGCAGGAGGGGCTGTAGCTGACCGTACCTGCATGCTCTATGAAGGGACAACTATCTCCTCGGGAACAGGCATTGCTGTAGTCGTCGCTGTTGGCAGTGACACGGAAATCGGGATGAGTCTTGCAAATGCTCCTGAACCTCCCCCAAGCGGTGTTGAGGCGCGGCTGAACCAGCTCACGAAATACACTGTCCCTGCAACGATCCTGAGCGGTGCAGTCGTCACTGGCCTCAGCATGTTTCGGCGGGTTCCGCTCCAGCGGGCAGTGTCATCCGGAGTAAGTCTCATGGTTGCTGCTGTCCCTGAGGGACTTCCGCTTCTTGCCACTGCAGCACAGCTTGCAGCTGCGCACCGGCTCTCGAAACGGGGTGCAATGGTTCGAAATCCTCGGACAATCGAGGCACTTGGACGGGTTGACACCCTCTGCTTCGACAAGACTGGGACACTGACACTCGGTGAGATTAGCGTGCAGCGTGTGTCCGATGGAACGACGGATGAACATGTTGATGCCTTGACACACCTCGGCAGGAGCGTACTTGCAGCTGGACGGCGGTCAAGCCCCATGGTGGATGCTGATGGCGTAAAGCATCTTGCTCATGCAACGGACCGTGCTGTCATAGCAGGTGCAGTGAAGCGGAGAATCGAGGCTGACTACGATCTTCCTGGATGGATCATGCTTGGTGAGCTCGCATTCGATCCTGCCCGTGGCTACCATGCAGTCATTGGTGGCACGGATGACACGCTCTGGATATCCGTGAAAGGTGCACCAGAGATCATCCTTCCGCGGTGCTCGACATGGAGATCTCCTGAAGGCGTTGTTCCCATGGACAGGAAGGCACTTCGGATTCTTGAGATGGAGGTTGAACGGCTTGCGAACCAGGGCCTGAGAGTACTTGCAGTCGCTGAGCGCACTGCAACGAAGCGTGCTGATGTTGTCGATGACCGGGTATATGGCATGGAGCTTCTTGGCTTCCTTGGACTAGCGGATTCTGTGCGCCCGACAACATCCCAGGCGCTCCGCGATCTCCGGGCATCTGGGGTTGAGGTTGTCATGATCACTGGAGATCATCCAAGTACTGCACGGGCAATTGCCAATGAGCTTGGCATCCTCAATGGACATCGAGTCATGACTGGTGTGGAGATCGATGCGCTTCCAGATGAAAGTCTTGATGCAGTTCTTCCTGATGTCTCTGTCTTTGCCCGGGTGACTCCGACTCACAAGGTGCGGATTGTGGAGGCGTACCAGCGGATTGGCAGAGTCGTTGCAATGACTGGTGACGGAGCAAATGATGCTCCAGCAATCCGGCTTGCCAACACGGGCATTGCGCTTGGAGGCCGTGGATCCACTGCAGCAAAGGAGGCAGCGGATCTTGTTGTCATTGATGACAGGATCGAGACAATTCTTGATGCCATTGTCGAGGGGCGTGGCATGTGGGCTGCAGTACGAGATGCACTCGGCATTCTTGTCGGTGGCAATCTTGGAGAAGTGGGCTTCACGCTCGCAACGACTGCCATTGCAGGCGAGTCACCACTTGATACACGTCAGCTTCTTCTCGTAAACCTCCTGACGGACATGCTTCCTGCAATGACAATAGCTCTCCGTCCACCAATGGATGTCAATCCTGAAGAACTTCTTCATGAGGGACCAGATGTCTCACTTGGTGCAGAGCTCATACAGCAGATTGCCCTCAGATCATTTCTTACTGCTGGTGCAGCGACATCAGCGTGGCTCATTGCCCGGATGACTGGTACCCGGACACATGCGAATACCGTTGCACTTGCGACACTTGTTGGTACACAGCTCGGACAGACAGCACTTGTTGGGGGCAGAAGTCCGATCGTTCTCGCATCAGCAGCAGCTTCAGCTGGTGCTCTTGCAGTCATCATCGAAACGCCTGTAGTGAATTCCTTCTTTGGATGCTCTCCACTCGGTCCAATAGGGTGGGGCATAGCTGTTGGAACAAGTGCTGTCGCAACAGGTGGCGCAGTTGTGCTGCCCTGGAGTGCTGCGAAAATCAATACGCTTGTGCGGAACAGGCTCAGGACTGAGCATGGCATTGAGGATGTGATGTCTGGCAATGGATCGCATCCAGAGGATGGGATACTCAGCCTTCCTGCACTGCAGCCGCTTCATTGACAGAGTCAAAGAGCTCGGGGGCTCCATCCCCTTCGAGGAGGCCAGCAGTGGAGAGGTTGTGCCTGAGTCCATCATCGACCCGTGCAAGCCTGCAGCGTATGTGTGCCTTGGCAAAGTGGGCAAAGAGGTCGCGAAGCGTTTCGATGCCCGTGTAGTCGGAATCGGACATTGCTGCACAGTCAATGACAACGCGCGTGCAGGGTGGGGATGCAGTATCGACGACGTGGAGAAGCTGGGTCTGGAAGTACGTTGCATTTGCAAAGTAGAGGGAAGCAGGGAAGAGAAAGACAACTGTACCGGGCACAGTTTCAAGATGGTGAGCATGCCGGGTGGACTCCCAGCTTGTTGTGCCGGGGATCCGTCCCATGAGCGTTCCCTTGGGGCGTGCACTGATGCGTGTCCTGTCGAATACGGCAAGGATGACAGCAAGGATGATGCCCTGCTCCACACCGACAAAGGCAACCATGATGAAGGTGATGAGGGCAAGTCCGAATTCCCACAGGTCAAACCGGAAGATCTCCACAATGGCTTTGACATGGAAGATGCGGAGCGCAACATAGACAAGGACAGCTGCAAGCGTTGCATACGGAAGGTCCTGGAGCAGGAAGATGAGGGGAATCATGATGAGGATGCCAGCAAATGCAATGACACCCGAGAGCTGGCTCTTTCCGCCTGCATTCGCTACAGCTGCAGTACGGGCTGGACTGGCATCGACAGCAAAGCTTCCGAACAGCCCCGCAATGATGCTTCCCACACCAGTTGCGAGGAAGTCACGTCCGACATCAAGCGTTGCAAGCGATGGGGAGAAGGCACGGGTCGTTGCAGCAGTCTGGCTTACGACAACAATGGCAACAATGAATGCGATGGGTACAAGCTCGATCGTGGCATGAAGGGTGAGCCCATGGAGCCCAAGCGCCGGAAAGGTTGGTGTGATGTGCCCAAGGACGTGGACACCTGCTTTGGGAAGGTCGAACGCTGCAGCCACGATGCAGGAAGCGACGAGTGCAATGAGACCCGCAGGGATCTTCCTGCTCACACGTTCAAGCCCCTCGATGATGGCAAGGACACCGAGTCCAATGCCAAGGCACCAGAAATTGGTGGAGCCAAGATGGGTAGCAACATGCCCTATGCGGGCTAAGGTCGAACCTCCAGCATCAGCAATGCCGAAGATGTCTGGAAGCTGATGAACGATGATGATGAGGCCCACACCGGCAAGGAAGCCAGCAATGATTGGTGCAGAGAGGAGGTCTGCAAGCCAGCCGAGACGGAAGAATCCAACGCAGCCGACAATGATGCCGACTTCAACAGTCACAATTCCCATGAGAGCGAGATATGGTGTGCTGCCAGGCAGGGCGTAATGGGTGAGCCCTACGGCCAGAAGTGGTGCGATGGTGGAATCTGCTCCTACAGACAGCACAGGGCTTGAACCAAGGAGTACAACTGCAGCTGTGCCTGCAAGGAAGGCAACAAGTCCAGTAAGCGGGGCCATTCCTGCGAGGTGGGCAGTTGCAAGCTGCTCGGGAAGAGCGATGACGAAGAGCAGGACAGCTGCAAGAACATCTGCAGCAATCCATGAACGGACGTAATGGCGGAACGATAGCAGCATGGGGCACCTTCTCTGCATGGAAACTGTTCTTCGTCAGTTTCGCATGGAGAGGGAATGTCTGACTAGGAGGATGCAGCAGGAATGGTGCTTGCAGAGCCTGGATGCGAAGCCTACAATGGAGGTGTGGTTGCATGTTCGCACTATCACACTGGGGGAATTTCCCATGTCCGAGGATCCAGGGATCTCGAGAAGTAGCAGTGACGGAAACGAGTGTGTGCCTTCGTCCCGGCTCCGTCGTGTCAGCAAGATTGCAGCAGTGACTGTGCTCGCAAGTGCTGGTCTCCTCCTTTCTGCTGCAGGTATCGTTCCGCTTGGCATTGCTGCATCGACAGCAGGCTGGCATCTCGGTACTGAGGAGTTCATCAAGGCATTCAGGAAGACTGCTGTCGCAAAGAAGCTTGCAGATGCACCAGTAAAGCGAAAGGAGCTCCGGCATGTGGGCGAGATAGCCCTCAGTGTCGTTCTGACGGGAATTGGCACAGTGCTCAGCCTGGGTTCGCTCTATGCAGTGGGAGTCCCCTTTCTCATCATCGGTGTCGAGACAGGCGTGCATGCAGGTACAGCGTTTCTTGACGATCTCCGGTGCGTGCGCAGTGAGAGGAAGCTCGGGAAGCAGGAACAGACAGTGTCTGTGCACGAGAAGTCCCATGAGGGAGTTCGCGCACTTCGTCCCACACGGGAATTCGAATAGGAAGAACTGGAGCCAAGGAGGCTAGGACTCTTCCTTCTTCCAGGCAGAGCGTGTCCGGAAGTGCGAATGCAGCTTGCCCATGCGGGGCTCATACCAGGCTTCCTCATGGTAGTCTTCAAGCCCAGCTACATCGTCTGGAGTCAGGTCTGTCGTTATGACACGCTGGGTGAGGTGCACGATGCGCTTCTGGTCAATGACTTTTGGCGTTTCCCAGAAGTGCGACTGGATCGTGATGCCGTGGAAGATGTCATCTTCCTCGTCTGCAAGAACAAAGTCGAGCGTACCAATATGGCTTCCATCTGCTGAAACAACAGGTGTCTTCGCAAGGATTGCCTCCCAGGCAATCTCCTCGTCTGGTGTTGGGGGGGAGTAGGGTGTATCCATGCCATGTATGATACAGCTAATACAATCTCATATCGGTGGGGAGGGGGAATTGGAACAGGCAGAAGATGTCGAGACAGGCATCCTTCAGGAAGTGGCCTGCGATCCAGCAGGGAACAAGCCCTGCTCCATCATCTATCTGCGTGATGATCCATCAGGTCGGGGAACCCGTGTGCAGATCTTTCTGCAGACTCCTCATGGAAGGGATCATGACTGCCTGGAGCAAGGCAGTACCGTTCATGCATATCACGGTTTTCATGGTGAAGTGCGGGGTCTCATTGTCAATGGCAATTCACTCTGGATGCTTTCTGAGCGTGAGTCATCGGAACGCCTCCTTGCAGGACTCCGTGCTGAACGGGAGAAAAAGGAAGCGCTCGATGATGCAGCGTGCGGTTCCCTGGAGGAGCGGTGGGAAGCTCTTCCTGAACCGATTCGTGCAGCGTGCGGCCCGTGTGAGGACACCCGCAAATTTCGCCGTCTCCTGTTTCTTGCAGAGGAGGCAGTGAAGATCCTTGAAGCGTGCCCGACCCGAGAAGCTGTGCAGCACTTCGCGAGCGCTCCTCCAGCAGAGCAGCATCGCAGCATCCCAACTCTCAGCCCAGACCACAGTGGGAGCACATTTGCAGATGCTGTGGCGCTGGCTCTCCGCTTCTCGAAATACACTTCCCCTGACTGTTCCCTGGAGTGAGAGCGCAACCTCCCTGTTGTGAGGTGCAACGTTAAGTACTACACTTAATGTACACAGGGGCTTATGGAGGTATGGTCATGAGCACGATACTTGAGCAAGAGGTACGGAAATCTGCACGTGCTGAGGTGGAGATGGAGGAGATCCGTCCGAGCCGTGGGAGAAAGGGGCAGGCATATGAGCTTGGCATGGTTGCAGTAGGCATAGCCCTCTTTGTCTATGGAGCATTCTATGCTGAGTGGGTTCCCGGTTCAACAGAGATGGCAACACTTGGCATCGTTGCCATGATCGGAGGGGTGGTCCCGCTCATTGCAGGGCTTGTGCTCTTCACGGCTACTCGCGATGAGAATGAGCTGGCAACGGGACTGACACTCCTTGGTGTCTTTGCCCTGTCTACTGTCGGTGTGACACGGCTCCTTGAGACATCTGGAACTGTGACGACTGGAGATCTTCAGGCGTTCATGGGCATGATGTTCATTGTGTGGGCAGCTGTGCTCGCCTATGTCGGTATGAGTGTCTGGTCGAAACATCCGGGATTCGGCCTTGCAGCAGGAGTTCTCGTTCTCTCTCTCCTGGCTCTTGCCATCGGAGAGTGGACACCGAGCAACGGCTGGGTCATTACTGCAGGATATGGGTACATCATCGCAGCCCTGATTGCAGCTGGCGCAGCGTTCCTTCACCGGTTTCCGGCTCTCATGGGCGGAGAGTAATCCGTGATGGACCTGAAACGGGAGGTGCCGGACGGTACCTCCCGTTCTTGCATGGCAGCAATGTGAGTGCGGGAGGAGGATGACATGGTAGACGTTCCCGAGGAACGTGACAGTCTGCTTCAGGATGGATCACTCATCCGCATCAGGTCAATCCGTCCAGATGATGCAGGACGACATCGAAGATTCATCTCAAAAATGAGCGATGAATCGAAGCGTCTTCGCTTTTTTGCAGTCAGGCCAGCACTCACGGATGCGGAGACTGCCTATTTCACCACTGTTGACAATGTAGGGCGTGTTGGCCTTGTTGCCATCAGGCACGATGACATTGTCGGCATCGGGAGGTTTGATGTCACAGAAGAGGGAAGTGCGGAAGTTGCCTTTGCCGTTGCCGATGCAGTTCAGGGACTAGGCGTTGGAAGTCTTCTCCTTGATCGGCTTGTCGTGGAGGCCCAGCGGCGGGAACTCACGACGTTCACAGCCCATACGCTCCCGGAGAATGAGCGGATGCTTGAGATCTTCCACAAGTCGGGCCTCAATGTGACAACCCATCTTGAAGCTGGAGAGTGCAGTGTCGTCATGGATCTTGAGGATCTCCTGCAGTGGAAAACTGCGGCTGCTGCACGCGATGATGCCTCAGGACTGAGATCTCTCACCCGGATCCTCGAGCCACAGCATGTTGCAGTCATAGGCGTGGGAAGAGAGCCGAATTCTCTTGGACGTGTTGTTGCAGAGAATATCCTCGGAAGCAGTTACCAGGGAATGCTCACACCTGTGAACAATGCTGCCATGGTGACAGTGAGAGGCATACCCTCCGTTCATGAGATTGGGGAGATCTCGCCTCCTCCGGATGTTGCAGTCATTGTTGTGCCTGCAGCTCATGTGCTTGGCGTTGTGAAGGACTGTGGGGAAGCTGGAGTGGCAGGATGTGTCATCATCACAGCGGGATTCGCTGAGACTGGTGCAGAGGGAAGACGTCTTGAGGAGGAGATCGTCCAGCAGGCGAGGGCTTCAGGCATGCGGATCATTGGACCGAACTGCATCGGGATTGTGACGAGTGCTCTTGGAATGAATGCGACATTTCTTCCTGGTACTGTTCCTGTAGGCAACATAGGATTTGCATCCCAGTCCGGAGCCATGGGCATTGCCCT
>DAIDIX010000065.1 GCA_027451645.1 Candidatus Dormiibacterota bacterium
ACTCGCCACACCCCGAAATGCACTCCCTTCCCCAGCCCCGCCCGCTAAGGATCAATTCTGGAGGTTTCGCTGTATCTATGTGTCAACAACGTCCGTGGATACTACACCTAGGCTCCTATTTACTGTTGGTAAGCACTGAGCTTGCCACACAAAACGATCCAGGAACCACAGCCCATGCATCCTTCAATCCTGACATCTTTTACGTCACATCATTTATATGTGGGAACGCCGAGGCGTCATTTCGATCGCTTGTTAAACGAATAACCGATACGGTATTCGGACCGGGAAACTCGCCGCCAAGAGTCGATAACAATGCTCAGGACCCTAATGCATGAAATATCGGAGGGCATATAAGGTTGTCCAATCCGGGTCAACAACGTGTGAAATCCTCGCCAATTGGTGATGTCATATTTAGACACTTAAGCTTTCGCGATTGAATCATATGAGATCCATGTCCACACATGTTGCATTTTGGTCACAATTCTGGCAAGAGGGCAATCCTGGGTGTCATTTGGCATAACATTGGATCATGGAACAGATCCAAATTCGCTCCGTATCAGCCCCATTTGACCGTCCAGCTTTAGGTGTGAGATCAGTTAGAGTACTTGGCCTTGCTGAAGCAATGGGTTTACTTAAACTCTCTTCACCCATGTCCCATCTGGATCTTGACGTTCTCCGATCCACATTGGTGAATTTTCTTGAAGCAGGCATCGGGATTGTTCCAATTGCAGAACTTGCACAAAACAACTCTGCAGAAGACTTGCCGCGCATTCTAGATGAAATCTACGAGAGTTTGGAGGGATCTCCGAACCCAGATACTGAATGGCTGTCAATCTCGGCAGTTCTTGGGCGGGAGCTATTATTGAAACTCCTAGACATTTCTAACTCCAGCATTGAACGATATATCGATCAAAAGCGGCCCACTCCTGATTCGATAGCCGTTAAGTTGCATACATTAGCTCGCATAATCGCGCACCTATCTGGGGCATACAACGACATTGGCATAAGGCGCTGGTTTGAAAGACCAAGAAGTCAATTAAATGGATCGTCCCCGGCAGATTTACTCACTGGCGAATGGCAAGATAATCCAGAAATTATCGAAAGCATTTTGGGACTTGCCGCTCGTATCAACAGTTCCCCCGCAGCATGAAGTGGTTTAGACATGCCGATCCAAGATACCCCTATTTATGGGAAGGTCATGATCAACCTGAAGGAAGATGGCATGGACCCGATGAGGGACCTACACATTATTTTGCGGACACACCTAATGGAGCCTGGGCTGAGTTTATAAGACATGAAGAGATAACTGAAGTTTCAGATTTAGATGGGATAAGACGTTCTATTTGGGTAGTAGATGTTCCAGATGATATTGAAGTTGGCACACTCGCCGTCCCTAATGCGCAAGCATTTGGAGGTACATCCACTTACCACCAAACCCAAGCTGCAGCCCGTGAGTATCGTGATAATAATCCTGCTAGCCATGGATTCGTCACTAGGTCCGCAGCCCTTTTGGAACATGGAGGCAAGGGAAGAGAAATGGACGGTGGTAGAGTTGAAAGCTCGTTCCGCGAAGGCATGGTACTGGTGCTCTACGGACGCTTCCCGAGGCTAATTGGATGGATGTGTTGCCGGTATGGCCAGCCCGATCCAGAAATCCTTCTCCTCACACGCCAACTCCAGGCGGTATTTCCACAGGTTTGAAGATAATCAGCTCTCGTGTGAAATATGACCAATCACATTTGTTGACCAGAGAGATAATTCTTTCATGCTTTCTGGATATTTATCCCATTCTATGCTGTATGCAAATTCATACCCGGCTCTTGGCTTGCTGCCTTTAAACTTGGATTGGGCAAGTAGATATGATTTGGAGTCAAGACGCATAAAGTAAGCTTCAATCTCACCACTTTTATCGGATTCATCGTGCACACCACCAAACTGATTTGCACGCGTATATACTCCTTGTTGTTCCCAGTACGCAATCCACGTCGCAAAAGGTTCAGCCTTAGTGGGGAGTGCCCCAACTAGCGGAATCCCGGCGATTTCAAATTGATCTACCAAAGAATGTGAATAATCTGGTGACAATACTGGTCCGTCACAGATAATTGACCAATGTATGCCAAATGCGTTTAGCAATGTCAAATAGGGTCCGAAAGAAGTATCACTCCCAACGTTGAGAAGCATATAGCCTCGGCGATCCAAAGTATTTTTATCCGAACTTACAATTCGGGAATTGTTGAACCAGTTTGTAAATACCCCGTATTCAGTATCACCTTCGCACAAAATCACCCCATCGCTGAAAAGAGCCCCTCGTGCCTCTGCCTCTTGTGAGTAAATCTGTCTCCATCTTCCTAACCATTGCTCTTGCTCATCAGCTCCTAACGCCGCAAGTCGTTCATAGCCACGGACATTATACACCCTCGTTTTTCCTGCTCTTCGTTCAAATCTACTAACTTTGAGTAAATCAGCTGAATCTCCCGATGGCAGCATATAGGGGGAATGGGTGACCAAAAGTGTCTGAGATTGTTGGTTGATAACAGTGTTTATCATTCGTTGCCAAATTGGGTGAGCACTTGTACCAGGTTCATCCAGCAACAGAACTCGGTCATCGGATGCTGCAATTTGTTCCGCAATGAGCAATATTTGTTGTATCCCAGATCCCATAAGCTCAATAGGCAGAGAAGTGGCAGGCTTATCCACAGAACTGACTTCAATCGTTATCTTTGTGGCTTGTTGTGCAGGATTACCGTATGAAGCCGGTACATTGAATAGATTCGTCGAAAGATCAATCCTGTAGTCGGGTAGAAGTGAACTAAAAATGCCTTGAATCCGTAGAAATTGCGCTTGTTGAGTGTGACTTCCGTTCTTTGCTTTGAACAGCCTCAATGGCAAATACCTGGGTTTCCAACGAGGTGGAGGAATTGTCATTTCCGCCTGGGAGTACAACCCAAAACTGTATTCTCCACCAATTGATTGACTATCCTCACCTAGTACTGGAGAGTTTGTTGAGGCAACTAAGGCGTTACCGTAAACACGATGTAAAACTGTTGCAAATCCAAACGTGCGCCCAAATGTAGAATCACGAGTTTCCAGCATTAGTGCTTTCAGGAATTCATCTTCAATATATGAACGAACTCCATTATGGCTGGTAACTGCCTGAAGCATGGTTCCGCCTGCTTGATCTCCAATACGCTCAGATAGGAATTCATCAAGTACAAAATGCATCGATGGCACCGGAGTCTGTGTCTGATGTCCAGGATCAATTCCTAATTTACCTTTGGGTTCATGCTGGTTGAACACCGTCAACGTAGTTGGTACCGCTAGAACCATTCCAGCGGGCGGAGTATTGGTTCGATGAGACCCTGATAAATGCCATACATACTTAGGAGTTGCTCGTGGAAACATATAGGAGACTTCCCAGTGATCACTCGGAAGACCTCGATGCTCCAATCGAATTCGTCCATCCATCAACTGTTCCAGAGCAGCTTCAGTAACTTCGTTGCTCAACCAATTCTCAAGAAGTGACAAATCGCCATAGGAACCATTTGAAATGATGTTCTCCAAAATCGCAGCCCGAAAAAAGTGGACGATGGCTTTCCTTTCTTGGTCCGTCGTCATGGTTATGCCAATTTCAACACGAATTGGTTCACCCATTTTGAGCTCTGCTCTTCGAGAATTAGCGGCAAAGTTTTGTATCATGGGGAAGAGGAGCTGTGGATCATTTGAATTGATTCCACCATGAAGATAATCAAGGCAGGTGGCAGCATTTGTAAGCACTCTTATTAAGTTGGTCTTACCTGTGGAATTTGGACCGACAAGTATAGTCAGCCCTTGCTCAAGTTCCAAGTGAAAGCGATCAGTTTTCTCTCCAAAGGAGAGTAGCCCCTCTGCATCGATATGATTTATCCGCACATTTTTCTCCAACTCATATGACTATTATCGCCAGTTTCGCAGAGTGCTTGATTGTCTTCAATTCAAAGTAGCTCGAATCAGATAGCTCAGCGGGTCGGGACAATGTCACTTCTGCCGCTCACCTGAGGTGCTTGAATGCTCCCAAGAATCCACAGAATAACGCCATAATGGGGGTGGAATGGGGGTGGTAAATAGGGTGCGAGGGCCAGAGATATGGGTAACTGAGATCAAAAATGGAGCCGGCGAAGGGATTTGAACCCCCGACCCGCTGTTTACAAAACAGCTGCTCTACCACTGAGCTACACCGGCATGCCACTGAACTGCTACACCACCATGTTAGAACATCAGAGCGGTTGCTGATCAGCGGATGGGACGTCATCCATCACAACCAGTAGACATTCAGGATAGTGCCATCAATCCCTTAGACACACATCAGAGGGTAGCACCTTTCTCTCACCCGAAGCGCTGCGTGCAGCTGTCGTTCCTGTACGTATCCTGCAGCTATCACAGTTCATCTCTTTGAGATGCTTTTACCGTGACTTGCCTCTCACCGAGGATTGCTGCCAGGGCAACTATGAACCAGATGGATAGCTCCACGAAGAACAGGAGAACGGGAAAGATCGTTGTACGGTTTGTGGAGCTCAGCAGCCAGTAGTGGATCTCGAGAACACCGAACACATAGGTCCCCATGAGTGCACCGAGATACCAGAGTACTGTGAGCCACAGGTATCTCGACGTCGGGATGCCCAGCTTCCTGCGCGACAGCCTCGTCTGAGGTGGCGCGAGAAGCCAGATGCCAACCACCAGAATCCCCACTGCGAGAAAGTGTCCAATACTCACAAGGGAAGGCCAGATGCGTGTAAGTGGAGGTTCACTATGATGGAGGTCATTGAAAAATGCAGCAGACAGGTGGTTCTTGATGACGTACAGCTCCCACCACAGGCCTGGTGCAGTGAGAACGAGAAATGCCAGTCCTGCAATGCACACACGCTGGACCGTGCCACGGTGTGCCTGAGTCAACATGAGCTCTTCCCGGTATCTCCATACCAGGACTGCAGCGAGAAAGAGTGCAGTGACAAATCCCTCATTCTTCGTTACTGCAATGACCAGTATTCCCAGAGCTGCGACACATGCATTTCCACGAGTTCGTGGGAGCAGCGTTCCATACACAATTGCAGCGACTGCGCATGCACTCCACAGCAGATCTGCATCACCACTCAGCACGTAGCTTGCATCAAGAGCTATTCCCACCACTGCAAAAAGCGACAGGATCACAACACAGAAAACCTTTGCCTTGAATGAAAGCCACTCCGGCACAATTGCAACGAGCCCCACAACCACCACGAGCAGTGCACAGAGATCAAGCCAGCCTATGACAAGCATTCCTAACCGTGCATCTGGCTCACCTCGAACGATAAATGCTGCCACCTGGGAAGCTGGATCGAGAAGTGGATAGTTCTGGTTCATGAAGAAGAGTGCAGGGTTCTGGAGCGCAGCCACGATCTGGTGATGTCCAGCAGAGATAAAGAGGGTGTGGAGGTAGTAGGTTGCAAGGCCATCTACGGTATTGAGGGGGTAGCGAAGCTCGAGCAGTGGCAGCGCAACCTCAATGATGACTACTGCAATGACCAGGATGGTCCACCACCCCTCAACCCATGATGCCCTGTCCTTCTTCTCCGCCATCGCATTCCTGCAGCGGAAATGGAGTAAGCCAGCTGCTGCATTGACGACTGCAACTGTCCCGAGAAACCAGGGAAGAAAACCACCTGCGAAAGCAACTTCCATCTGAGCAGCAAGTGCAGCACAGAGTGCAGTGAGAAGCGGTGCAAGAACCAGTGCAAGTGGCGATCGACCGTACAGGACGATGCAGGGAACAATGCTGGCAAGCGAGGAAAGAACAACGATGAGCAGAAACATCATCATGGGCTTCCAACCCTCTCGACAAGAAGAGACAGTCCATAACACCCATTCGAAGAAGGAACGAGGTGAAGCTTCCATTTCGCTTCTCCAGGCTGGGCAACAATGGGGTGGTCCGGCGATGCCACAATAGCGAGCTCCACTGCAAGGAGACTCGCGCTTCCGTTCCCGACATAGAGGGAGTCATGTTCTGGAATGCGGTTCCGTATCTCGTTCCCAAGGCACTGGTACTGGAGCATGTCATTCTTCCACGTCAACATGACTGGTGGCCCTGCAAGATCTGTCCTCTGGCCAATAAGCACAATTGCGATCTGATAGATGAAGACGCAGGGAATGAGAATCAGGAGAGTGAGAGTGAAGGGAGAACGGCGATGCGTCACGCTTGGCCCTCCAGATGCTGCATCCTGCAGCTCCCAGAAGCGCAGCTGAAGGAACCGGGAACTCTCACATCAGTGCCCATCTGCTGATCCCGCATGAAACGGACCGGGATACGAAAGATACATGAGCCTCCGGTGTTCCTTGTGTCCATGGGTCACCGTATCAAGCACCAGACCCACTGATGCGAGGAGCGCAGCAATGACCATGAGAGCAGAGCAGAGGATGGCTGTCGGGAATCGTGGAACAAGTCCTGTTCTGAGGAATGTCACCACAATGGGGTACCCAAGCACCACACTGACTGCAGCACACACGAATGCCAGTCCACCAAAGACCCGTGTTGGATGCTCATGCCGATAGAGTCCACCAATCGCTCTCAGTATTCGCAGGCCATCCCGGAACGTACGGAGCTTGCTCTCTCCACCTGCTGCTCTCTGGGAATATGGGGCTTCTATTTCCCCCATCGGAACGTTGAGTTCCAGTGCATGGATGGTGAGTGCAGCCTCGACCTCAAATCCCGCTGGCTGACCAGGAAAACTCTTGACGAATCGACGTGAGAACACCTTGTATCCGGAAAGCATGTCCCCTACAGGATGATTGAACAGGTGTCGGACAAATCCCTGGAACACGCTGTTGCCAAACTGGTGGCCACGCCTGTGTGTCTCTCCCTTCCAGACTCGAGCAATGTTCACGAAGTCCAGTGACTGCTCCTCCATCATGTTCAAGGCTGTGGGAAGTACCGATGCATCGTACGTGTTGTCCCCATCGACCATGACGTAGAGGTCAGCTTCAATATCGGCAAACATGGCCTGGACAACATTCCCCTTGCCCAGCTTCTCCACAGGACGCACGGCAGCCCCTGCTGCATGGGCAGCTTCCGCAGTGCCATCCGTACTGTGGTTGTCAAAGACTATGATCTCTGCTCCAGGTGCGACAGCCTGAAATGCAGAGATCACTGAAGCCACTGTTGCAGCCTCATTATGGCAAGGCAACAGTATGGCTACACGAGAGGATGTGGGATACGTATTCAAAATGGGTACTCTCAGTGAGTTCACGCGATGCACCTTCATCGAGCAGCATCGGAGATGCCCTGAAAGGCACTTGCATCTTACCCAAGGCCTCCTCAGGGATGCAAGTACAGATGCAGTCACATTGGAACACAGTCAAAACCATTGAGCAGCAGGGTTTGCGAGACTGCCCCTTCAGCATGAATTGAAGAAGGCTATGATATCGTTGCTGGTGTCCAGTACAGCCTGTTGCAACACAGCTCAATTGGACCCCTAGCCCGCATCTTCCCAGGAACTTGGCAGGAGGTTCCTTTTGCCCACACCCTCGCCTTCAGGATCAAAGCGCATTCCACAGGGCAGACTTCTCCTTGGAATCTTCACTGCTGCAATGGCTGCAGTCTTCATCACTGCCATTGCAAAGGATTTCACGCTCACAACAAAGGAACTCTGGTCGAACGACTTTCAGGGATTCTTCCTCGCAGCACACCTGTACTCCAAGGGCGTAAACCCGTATCCCATTCCCAATCAGCTGGCAGCGTACGCACTGTATGTGCCACACATTTCCGGAATTGGACATGTGCTCTTTGCTGATGCACCCCTCTCCCTTCCTGCACTTCTTCCGTTCGCAGCACTGCCCTTCCGCACAGGCTATCTTCTCCTTGCAGCAGTGGAAACGCTCGCATTCCTCGTTGGCATTCTCCTTTCCACCGGATCGCTCAAGCCCAGTGCACTACTCACCTGCTGTCTCATCCTTGGACTCCCACCAGTGAGCGTTCTCATCCTCACTGGCCAGTGGGATGGCATCATCGTGCTAGGCCTTGGCCTGCACCTTTTCCTCCTCCAGAAGCAGCGCATCTCCTCGTCAGGATTCATCCTTGGCATTACAGCCTGCTTTGCACTGCCCCATCTCATCTTTGGCTACCTCATCTTCTTCATGGTGCGGATGCGAAAGAAGGCAGTGATTGGTGTGGGAAGCGGACTGGTGGTAGCAATTGTGGGCACCCTCGTTCTTACTGGAGTTCCTGTCATGGAGGGCTTCATCACCTCGCTCTTCAATGTCCAGTCCCATTCATTCGAGACAGGATTTGCGAAGATTCTCGGTCATGTGCTTCCTGCAACTGCCACGGATCTGCTTCTCGCATGCTGCATCATCGCTGGAGCGATATATCTTGGACTCACTGCAAAGCGCGAGCAGTATCTCCTCGCAGCATTCTGCATTCTCGCACTCAATGTGCTGCTGAATCCCCATTTCTTCGGACAGGACCTCACTAT
>DAIDIX010000066.1:0-3939 GCA_027451645.1 Candidatus Dormiibacterota bacterium
CGTACCTGCTGATCGGATAGTGGACGCGCCTTATGCAGGCAATGTCACCGTGGTGTGCAGCCATCTGGAGTGCCTGCTGCGAACAGAATCCAGAGCATGCTGGTGGCTACTGCAGTGGCATCTGCTATCAGATCTCGACTGTTCTGGCTTTGTCCATACTGTGGGTGTGCAGATCGGGGATACTGTAGTCAGAGTATTGGGAGAGGGGAGAGCATGATGTCTGACTACCTTCACGTAGTAGATGAATTGATCCGGAAGGTGGAGAGTCTTCCGGCCGCAGGAACAGCTCGCATTGAGGTGCGGGTACCGGCACAGATTGCAGAGTATGGCTCCGTAGTGACAAAGCATGTGTTCATGGACATTGCTTCACAGTGCAACGTCACAGCCACAGGACGCATGGCAGCTTCATTCGATGCATATGAACTGCAGGGGAAGAGGGAAGATGTTGCACGGGTGCTGCGCACGTTCCGGAGCGACCTTACAGAAGTTGGAACCTTTTCTGGGCCAATCAACGGCTTCTTTCTCAGGGCAAGAGGACTTGATGACTTCATCCGATTTTCAGCAGACAGGAGCGGAGTCAACTGCAAAGTCTATGGAGTGAGCTATCTCGATGCGCATGGTCCCATCTACAAGCTTGCTGATTTCATCTACCTCCTCAAGGAGGTAGAGCGTCAGTCCAATGGTGCGCTCCCGCTGTTCGATGCACGGCAGAAGATTCTTGATGATGATGCAAAAGCACAGGAGAAGGCACGGCGCAAAGAGGAACGTCGGGAACGGAGGCGCACTATTCCTGTGCTGAGACACATTGTCCGCAGCAGTGATGAAAAGGGGAACAGTGCCCCGGTTATTGACTAGCATCGGGTTTGGGTTGTTCGTAGTGCCCAGTTCCGGCAACTGATTCCATTTCTCCTGATCCTGCATGCCATGGATCTCACAGCAGCATGAATGTCCAGGGAATGAGCACTCAATTCGCTATACTGCTGATACATCGTGGAGCCTGAGAGGCGCTTGCAGTCGATGCGATGGAGGAGGGGATGTATGAGCGGTCAAAGTCTGGCACTTGGAGTAGCATGGACTCCTCCGTGGAAGCGGACCTCTTCACTTCCCAATCGGCCCACGCTTCCACAGGATTACAACCTCAAGGTCATTCAGCTCATCAATGAGCAGATTAAGAAGCTCACGATTGCAACTGGAACAGCACCCCTTGTACTTCCTCGGTCACTGGTTGTCGATCGGCAGGAGATGATACAGGTCTTCTCAAGCATTGCAGAGAATCTCAATAGCATCAGTGGGCGTCCCACCAGGCACAGGTACATTGTGAACCAGATTGGGAAGCTCATTGGCAAAGCCATGTCCCGAAATGTGCTCGGACTGTATGTGCCATCCTGGCAATCACCACGGCATGCAGGACTCTTTGTGGTCCGCTCGGTTATCGAAGAGAAGGCACAGCAGCTCGGAGTGGATCCGAGGCTTCTCGGTGAGTTTGTCGTGAACCATGAGGCTACACATCTCTGGCAATTCACTGCTCATCCGTGGCTTAATTCCCATTTCCGGTCACAGCTTGCCTCAGTTATTGAGCTCTCAGAAAAAGCAAGAGTTCCAGGAGCTGAATCAAGGGAAGTGCAAGAACTCGTTCGGAAGTCTGTGAGGAGCATGCAGTCGGAGATGTCCCTGATTGAAGGATATGCGGACTTCATGGCTGCACGATTCGCACCACCACGGATCCAGCAGCTTGCCGCAGTACTCGATGAGAGACGTGAACATCCTGGACAGGGAACGTTCATCCAGGAAGTCATCAAGCGGCTCTTTGGGATGGAAGGGAAGCTTTCCCAGTATCATGCTGGCAACGCCTTTTGCAAGGCTGTGTACGCTGCTGGAGGCGACTTGCTGCTTAACAGGGTATGGGAGGGGCCAGCTGCTCTTCCAACTCCGGAGGAGATGGCGGATCCTGCAGTGTGGATCAGGAGGATGAGTCCCTCTGTGAACACACTTCCACGTGCTTCCTGAGTGATATCCAGCTGATGCGATCTCTACATGCTGCTTGAGAGTCCCGGTATCATGGGTTCTGCGCCCCTATAGCTCATCGGTAGAGCAGCTGACTTTTAATCAGTTGAGGCAGGTTCGATTCCTGCTGGGGGCACTGCACATCTGAACGTGGATCGCATTTTGTCCTGCACTGCCAAGATACGTCTACATACAGATTGAAGCTGTGGCGACACGCTGGATCGCGATCCAGAAATTGACCCAAAATACTGCAGCGAATAGACTTTTGGTATGCACAAACTGCTGCTTGTGACTATCGTGATTGCAGCCCTGACGGCCTGTGGGAATGCTGTCTCATCTGCTTCAAATAGCACAATACTGTGCCCAACAACTGGACCAGTTCCATCCACACGGTTCTGTGTCACTCCTCAGGAGCGTGCACTGGGACAGCGCCCTGCACTGTTCAGGACACTTCCAGCTTCCCTGTTCATTGGTGCAGGGTTTGAACTCACGACATCTTCTTCGGATGTGCCCAGATTCACGAGGTCGCAACTGTACACGCTGCTGAGGCAGAAACTCCATATGAAGGTGATTGAGGCAGTGCTGGTTCAGTGGCATGGAATTGACGGGAACCCGCCAGTGGGTCAATTGACATGGGTTGTAAATGATACTCCACAGAACTTTCAAGGGGTGTCCGGCATTGGTGGAGGCGTCGCGATACCTTCCGGAGCAAGGAGCACGTCCGTGCCAAATGCAGGATCTTCAAGCGGCAAATCAGTGAAACATTACGAGGTAATCACAGTAAATGCCAATACGGGCAAAGTCACTGGAGCAATGTCAACGTAGCTTCACAGTGTGGCTGGGACAATGTCGCTTGTGCATAACGCGGCGAAGAGTAGCAGCTGCAAGACCGCCACATGCCTATCAGCTCTGTCGCTCTGGCATATGGGAAGGGATGAATAGCTGCTGAAGTGGAGGGGAAGCAGGTTTACTAGCTGTGCTGCAATTGCACAATCTATGCAGCTGTCACTGATTGTGATTCGGAATCGTTTTCTGCCATGGGATACTTTGACCTCGCAGTGCGAAAGCCAGATCACTTGATAGACATGGCTACTACATAGTACGTAACTGTCACGTTGTCTTTGCAGGCTGTGCAAATTGGAGACATGGCAGTACTGCCCCCCTGTAACGGCTCTCTCTCAGCCGACCAATTCTTGAGAGCAACCTCTATACTGCAGCCAAAGGATCCCTGCCATGCGTCGAGAAGTATTTGCCAGCCTCATTCACCGACTGTTAGTTCCTTTCGTTCTCGTTGTGGCACTAGCTGGAATTCCCACGCAGGTAAGCGCTGCGTATGGCGTGAACTGGAGCAGCGGAACACACGTCGGCACATCTCCAGGGTCCATTGCAGCAATTTCGTGCATCTCCTCATCATTCTGCATAGCAACGGACTGGTATGACGACACATACATGTATAACGGAAGTGTCTGGACACAGGCTGCCGGATTTGCAGGTGAATTCAATTACCTCATTGCTGCCTCCTGCGCTTCAACAACTCTCTGTGTCATAGGCGGACAGTCAGGCGCAGTCGCTGTATACAATGGCACAACCTGGACCTACAGCTCGAAAGCAATCAATGGTGAGACTGCGTACAGCATTTCGTGTGTTCCTGGAACAACACAGTGCGTTGCTGTGGGAAGCACTGGGTATCCCTTCACCTACAACGGCACTACCTGGAGCGCTTCACCCAATCTCACTTCGAATGCTCTCGACAGCGTATCCTGCCCAACCACCACGTTCTGCATGGCAGTCGACTCTGGAGGAAATGCCTACACGGAGGTGAGTGGGACATGGTCTTCGCTTGGAGCGATAGCGTCTGGCATCACACTGAATGCTGTTTCATGTCCCACATCGAGCCAGTGCTTCGTTGCTGGTGCGAATGGTGATGTTTACACG
>DAIDIX010000066.1:3949-8434 GCA_027451645.1 Candidatus Dormiibacterota bacterium
GTGCTCTTTACGGCCGTCGAGGTGTTTGCCTGCGACCTTCTTCCTGATTCAGACTGCTACATCTCGCAATCTCCGAGCCAGCATAAACATCAAAAACCAAGCTCCGGCGACAACTGCATGTGCTGCTGTGAGCCCAAATGGCAATGCATATGTCTTCAATGGATCCACATGGCAGACTCTCTCAGTTTCCGGCACTCAGCTTGAGGCCGTATCCTGTGTGGCAGGCATGTTCTGCATGGCAGGTGACAATTATGGACTTGGCTACACATATACGGGATCTGGAAACTGGAGCAGCGGTAAAGCAATCACTACTGCAAGTCCGATGAGGGATGTGAGCTGTGGTGGACCTGGAAGCTGTGTGGCAGTCGATGCCAATGGCAATGCCTATGTTCTCACAGGCTCCAGCTGGTCCACTGCGCACAACTTCTCCTCGATGAATTCCCTCCCTCTTGTGTCGTGTGCCTCAACAACCTTCTGCATGGTTGCAGACCGATACGGCAACACTGACGTGTTCAATGGAACGGCATGGGCTACAGAACCAGCGTTCGGCTCGGGAGTATCGTACGTGGTGTGGCTCTCTTGTGGAAGTTCCACACTATGTGTTGCTCTTGATGGTAGCGGGAACTCATATATTTTCAATGGTTCCACCTGGACAGCAGCAGTCCCGGTAGAAGGTGGGACCTACATCCCAGGCGTAGCCTGTAGAGGAACTGCCTTCTGTATGGCCGTGGATGCGAATGGCAATGCGATTTCCTACAATGGCACAAGCTGGAGTGCACCCACAACTGTCGTAGCAGGCCAGTACCTCGGGGGAATTTCCTGTCCATCAACGAGTTTCTGCATGACAGCAGCAGGAAACAACACAAGCTGGATCTGGAATGGATCCGTGTGGAGCAGCACTCCAATTGCCACAGGTGCTTCAGGCATCAGTTCATTCGACTGCTCATCTTCGACATTCTGTGCGCTCATCGACAGCAACAACGTTCCATATGACTTCAATGGCTCAAGTTGGACCCAATACGGGTCGCTTGGTGGCATTCAGGCCATCTGGCAGGTGTCCTGCACAGGTGCAGACACGTGCGTGGCAGGTGCAACAAGTGGCTACATCTATTCGTCCTTCACCACCTTGGCCAGTCCCACCATCACTGCGGATGTCATCCCCGGGACGCTTGCATTCGTCTCTGCTCCATCCTCGTTCAACTTCACCCCACTGGTACTGAATGGCACAAACCAGGTTGCCACTGCAACGGAAACCCTTGACATTGGGGACAACACGGGGTCGGGTTCCGGATGGAATGTGACGCTTGCGAATACGCCATTTACTGATGCTTCAAGCCAGCAGCTGGCAAATAGCGACTTTACTGCTGCGACACCAGCAACCCCAGTCTGTGATGGAGGTGCAACGTGCAATCCAGCGAGCTGGAGCGCCTCCACGAGCCCGCCTTTCGGGGGAGCTGGTCTTCCGGGACCAGTTGCTGGGAAGCTGCTATCCTCAACTTCCGGTACTGGGCTTGCAAATCAGACAGTAACGCTGTCATGGACTGCCAGCATCCCTGGAAATTCATATTCAGGGTCCTATACTTCTACATGGACCCTTACACTGGCTTCTGGTCCCTAGCCCACTCGACAAAAAATGACATTCCATAGGTGTGGGGTGTGAATCTAGACCCAATAGCGCACGCACACTGCACATCAGCTGTGGTACCAGAAGAAAGCAAGCGAACGCTCAGACGTGAAGGCATTTGCTGTTCCCCCAAGCTTCAACCTGGTGTGAAGAGCAACTTCTCGGTATCTCGACTGAGATCCTGAGTGTGGCAGCTGAGCAGCTCCATGCCTTCCCATTTCTCTTCTACCAGTCCAGGAAACCATCCTTTGGGATCCTGAATCAGGGAAGGTGAGTGATCTCATCGATTTTGACGGAGTGGCAATGGCTCCCCGAGACCTTGATGCGTACAAGCTCGTTGAAAGGGTTTCATATCTTGCAACTGCACACGGAGTGCACAGGCATGCAGCACGATACCTCGTGCAGTACCTTCAGCCACAGCTGGAGCTTCCTGGCGGACCAGAGCGGTGGATGGGATATCCTCTTGCCAGAACACTGTGGTATGGAACACTCATCAGGGGTACGAAGGATGAGCAGCAGAAGGCGAGGATGTTTCTTGGTGAGCAGCTCCGCATGATAGCGGAAGGCACTGCAGTACAGCATGCGCCTGTTCGGAAGTACGACAGACGCATGCAGCGAACGCGTAGAGCACCATGTCCAGACATCCAGGTAGCCTGTTCGTGAATTTTTGAGGAACTGAGACTGTGAGATTGGGATTGGGAACCCTTGTCACCATCTGATTGACGGAGCTCTCTTCTCAAGTCAGGCGAGGCACCAGGAGAGGAGCGAGAATTACCTGTTTGGGAGAGTGACAAGACTATGTGTGTTTGCCGATCTTTGGCAAGCTGCAATAACGTCCAGCAGTGCGAGCGAGTCTTCCGGATGAACAGGAACGGGCGTTCCTTCAGTGAGCGATTCGTACATGCGACGATAGAACACTTCGTATGATCCATTCTGGATATTCATCGACGAGGCGTCACTGCTGGTGCCAAGAGTGAGAAAGCGGTCATCTGGGGAAGTGCCCCACTGGGGAGCACCGGGATGGAGACCATGGAGCAGCTGATCCTCCTGGGGGTCCATTCCACGAAGCTCAAGAGAGCGGGCTTCTCCTTGTATGCGGAATCGCAGTCCAGGGAGGCCTGCAAGCTGGCTCACGGAAAGATGGGATCGTACACCTGACGCATGGGTGAGGGCAATGAAGTCATCATCATCAACACGACTCTTTGGACGATTCATGTCCAGCTCTGCGTATACGGATGCTGCAGGTCCAAAGAGGAGGAGTGCCTGATCTATGAGGTGGGAGCCAAGGTCAAAGAGGAGTCCTCCACCTGCAGTCAACTCGGCCTTCTCCCTCCAGGAGCCCTGACGTGGAATTGGCCGCCACCGCTCAAAGCGTGATTCAAAGCGGTGGATATTTCCAAGTATGTCGTGGTCCAGGATGGACTGTACAGTGAGAAAGTCTCCATCCCATCTGCGGTTGTGGAAGACGGAGAGAAGAACTTGCTTCTTCCGGGCTTCTTCAATGACCAATTCCGCATCCTTTCGCGTGAGGGCGAAGGGCTTGTCGACAACGACATTGAAGTGATGAGAGATGCATTGGAGAGCAATGGGAACATGGGTTCCATTCGGCGTCGCAATGACTGCGAGGTCAAGGTGAATGCCTGCATTGAACAGGGAATCCACTGTGGGATATATCGTTGCTTCCGGTACTTCCCGTGCAGCCTGTTTCATCCGTTCCGGATTCGCTGTGACTATGCTGTCAAGAGTGAATCCGGGAGTGCTCCGAATGAGTGGTGCATGGAATACGCGACCGGCATGGCCATAGCCGATAAGGGCTACAGCAAGTCGTGGGGCAGCCGGATGTGTGCTGGTCGCTCGCACTATGCCTGAGTTCCAGGAGCAACAGTGGCAGTGAACTGGCTCGTATAGAGGGTGTAATATGCTCCCCTCCGTGCCATGAGATCCTCGTGGTTCCCCTGCTCGACGATATGGCCGTGCTCCATCACGAGAATGACATCCGCATGACGGATGGTTGAGAGCCGATGTGCAATGACAAAGCTCGTTCTCCCCTTGCGCAGTGCTGCCATGGCGTTCTGGATGAGGACCTCTGTTCGCGTATCGACGCTGCTCGTTGCTTCATCAAGGATGAGGATGCTGGGATCTGCAAGAAATGCTCGTGCAATCGTGATGAGCTGTCGCTGCCCAGCTGAGAGCGTGCTTGCATTGTCATCGACAATGGTGCTGTACCCATCGGGGAGGGTGCGGATGAAGTGGTCGACATGGGCTGCAGATGCTGCTGCGACTATCTCGTCATCAGTGGCATCAGGTTTCCCATATGCAATGTTGTCCCGGAGCGATCCAGAGAAGAGCCAAGTGTCCTGGAGCACCATTCCGAATTCACGACGGATGTCATCACGCAGAAGGTCGTGCATGTTCGTGCCATTGAGAAAAATACTTCCCGAATCAATCTCGTAGAACCGCATGAGAAGGTTGACGATAGTCGTCTTGCCGGCACCAGTTGGTCCGACTATCGCCACGGATTCGCCAGGATCGACTGCAAGGCTGAAGTCCTCGATGAGCGGAGCATCAGGGGTATACCGGAAGGCGACATCCCTGAGTTCGACACTTCCCGTGTGATTGGAGAGGGACTGGGGCGTGGTAGTCTCTGGAACAAGATCCCTCTCATCGAGGAATTCGAAGATTCGCTCTGCAGATGCCATGCCGGACTGGAGGAGATTGAGCTGCCCAGCAAGCTGGGTGATGGGCATGGTGAACTGCCGTGAATACTGGATGAAGGCCTGGATATCGCCGAGCGTGAGTGCACCAGATGCAACACGGTAGCCGCCAAAGACTGCAATGATGACGTAATTGAGATTCGAGAT
>DAIDIX010000067.1:0-8134 GCA_027451645.1 Candidatus Dormiibacterota bacterium
GCCATGAGCAGGCCGACAGCACTCGTCATTCTGGATGGATGGGGCATCCGTGAAGAGCGGCGAGGAAATGCAATCCGGCGTGCAAAGACACCGAACATTGATGCACTCTTCCAGCACTGGCCAAATGCCACGCTTACAGCAAGTGGAGACGCTGTTGGCCTGCCAGAGGGGCAGCAGGGAAATTCTGAAGTCGGGCATCTCACGATAGGTTCGGGAAGGGTCATTTATCAGCCACTCACACGGATCTCGAAGAGCATCGAGGATGAATCGTTCTATAACAATCCTGTACTTGTGAATGCCATGGATCGGGGACGGTCTGGTGCAGCGACAGTACACTGCCTGGGGCTGCTCTCGCCAGGAGGAGTACACAGTCATACGAAGCATGCACTCGCGCTTGCTGAACTCGCGAAGCGTCGGGGTATTGACCGCCTTGCCTTTCACTGTTTTCTCGATGGTCGTGATACTCCACCTACGAGTGGTCTCGAGGAGATTCTCGCCTTCCAGGATGCTCTTGAGGATATTGGGGTTGGTCGCATAGCTTCCATTGGTGGCAGGTATTTTGCCATGGACCGGGACAGGCGGTGGGGAAGGATCGAAGAGGCCTACAACGTACTTGTCGGACATGAAGGTGGATGCATCTCTGACATTGAGGAGTACATTTCGAACAGTTACGATGACTCCACGACTGATGAGTTCATCCATCCCGTGAGTGTTGCGTCCGCGGCAAGCGAACGCACAGTGATCCGTCCAGGTGATGTTGTTATCTGCTTCAACTTCCGGCCAGATCGCATGCGGCAGCTGGTTCATGCGTTCATTGACGAGGACTTCTCGAAATTCTACCGTGGAGAGCGGATCCAGCCACTCCATCTCGTGACCTTTGCCACATATGATGAGGAGTTCCACCTTCCTGTCGCATTTCCTGCAGAAGAAGTCCACAATACGCTTGCTGAAGTCGTGAGTGCACAGCATCTCTCCCAGTTTCACATTGCGGAAACAGAAAAGTACGCACATGTCACGTATTTCATCAATGGTGGGAGGGAGAAGGCCTTTCCTGGTGAAGACCGGCTCCTGGTTCCTTCACCCAAAGTGCCAACATATGACCGGTTCCCCGAGATGAGCGCATTCCCCATCACAAATGCTGTGGTGGAGCGGATTCAAAAGCATGACGATGCACTCATTGTCGTGAATTATGCAAATGCCGATATGGTTGGTCATACGGGAGACCTCAAAGCCACAGTAGTGGCTGTAGAGGAAGTGGACACGTGCATTGGCCGCATTGTCAAGGCACTTGGGACCAAGGGAGGGACACTTGTTCTCACAGCGGATCATGGGAATGCAGAGATCATGATCGATCCAGACACGAATGCACCACGAACTTCCCATACGACAAGTCCAGTACCCCTGGTCGTGGCTGGCATGCAGAACATCACGCTGAGGCCAGGAGGCGGTCTTGCTGATGTTGCACCAACATGTCTAGATGCAATGGGGCTCCCGGTGCCCCATGAAATGAGTGGACATTCGATGATAGTTCGTGCCCAGCCCATGCCAGCACCTGTGCCACCAGCTCCGTAGGATATAGTAAACGCGATATACTACACTCTTGTTTCCAGTCATCTTGGAGATCGCATCATGGCTATTCTCGATGGGGTACAGATTGCACTCGCAGTGCTCGTGTGCCTAGGGATTCTACTCCAGACTCCCAATGCTGCCGGAATGGGCGGGACTTTTGGCGGGAGTTCCTCAGGCGGTGGATACCGTCGTAGGCGTGGACTGGAAAGCACACTTCTCCGACTCACTGTAGTGTTCACTGTGCTTTTTGGTGTGATCTCGCTCGCAGTTGTTGCACTGCAGGGGTAGCATGACAATGCCGTCATTCCTGCCGGGATGGTGGAACTGGTAGACACGCAGCGTTCAGGGCGCTGTAAGCGCAAGCTTGTAAGGGTTCGATTCCCTTTCCCGGCACCACTCTTCACTACGGGGAGAGAAAAGTCAGTCCTGCTTTCACGGGAGAGACGCTGATAGTTGTGCTGCAAAGGGTTGCAGGAAAGGGGAGAGAGAGCGTTCCTGACCCGGATGGAGGTGCAACTGCGAGTCGGGCAAGCTGCATGCAGCCTGCAGAGCCATCGGGAGTGTCCGTATAGACGATGACAAATGCTCCATCACTGTGGGGTGGAAGAATCGTGATGAGCGGAAAGCTTCCGTATATTGCAAACGGTGACTGTGGCCCATCTGCATCATTCGCCTGAAGCTGGACAGGAGATCCTGTTTCTGTGAACCCGGTGAGCTCAGGATACCCAGAGATGGTGCAGCTGGCAGATGACGTATTGGCAAGTCGTATTGCAGCATATATCGTCCCTGCAGCACCATTTTTGCTGAGGACTGCTGCTGAGAGTTCTTGCGATGTGCATAGAGATGCCTGCGGAGGAGCTGCAGATGCACTCGGGAGTGCCAAGATGGATGGGGATGCTGCGTGCTGGCGCAATGACGGAACTGAAGAGCGAGATGATGATGCATGCTGAGTTGCAGCACATGAAGGTGCAGCAAGCACCAAGACTGCCATGCATGGTGCCATGAGATGGAAAAGGTGCCTTCGTACGCAGCTACTGATATTCACTGCGCGATATGCCTGTGCCGAGTGGGCAGGCTACTCCAGTTCCACCATGTCCACAGTACCCATCGGGATGGGTCTGGAGATACTGCTGGTGATATGCTTCCGCATAGAAGAAGTCTCTGAGTGGTGCAATGACTGTGGTGATGTCTCCGTAGCCATGAGATCGCAGTGCAGACGCATATTCAGACCGCATTCGCATAGCTGCCTCTTCCTGTGCAGGTGATGTTGTAAGAATGATGCTCCGGTACTGGGTTCCGACATCGTTACCCTGGCGCATGCCCTGAGTGGGATCATGGCCCTCGAAGAACTGCTGGAGAAGCGAGTCATAGCGTGTCATTGCAGGATCAAAGTCAACAAGCACGACCTCTGCATGACCTGTTTGTCCTGTGCAGACCTCCTCATATGTTGGGTTGGGGGTATAGCCGCCCGCATACCCAACAGCAGTGGTGCCAATGCCCGGTAGTGTCCAGAACTGCTTTTCAGCACCCCAGAAGCATCCCATGCCAAAGTAGGCCTGCTCATGTTCCACGGGAAATGGTGGAACGATACGTGTACCGAGTACATGATGGATGCCGTCTTGGAGGATACGGTCTGGTCTGCCTGGAAGAGCCTTGTCTGGCTCAGGCAGGCTCACTGGATGAAAGCTAAAAAGTCCCATGAATGTAGGATAGCATGCACTATTTCATGTACCTGTTGTGCATAGTCCGTACTGTCCGTACCGTGTCTTTGCTGGAGACCTAGTGTGAAGGAAGAGGGGACATGGAGGGCAGCACATGACGCAGCAGAGTTATCTTTCACGTGAAAGCATTTCCACAAGCGAACCGGCTCGGATGCCACGGTGGTGGACAATCCGGAAGTTCGAATCTGCGCTTGATACGCTTGTGCGCACATCATGGCGTGTGGCACCTCGTGATTTCCCCTTTCCTGAAGGAATGCGAGTTTGTGATGTGTATGGAAGGACTGTCGGGGAGATTGACCACGGACCATTTCACATTGAATGGGACTACGCTCTCAATGGTGGCTTCACATACAAATCCCGCATCACAACAGTTGAGGCTCACATGAAGGATGGTTCCACTGTTGTCGTTCTTGACCATGAAGGGGGAGGTTCTGAACTTGCGAAAGACAGTCCTGTCTGGAGTGCATTCCGGAGTTCTCTTCAGGACATAGCCACGGATATAGAGCAATACAGCATGGATGCCAAACGGGCACGTATCGAGCTTGCACGCAGCATCGACAACATGCTTGGCTGAGATTGCCCACGAAGCTGGTGCTTCCAGCATGATCCAGTACTGTCCTGAACTGAGTAAAGGTTCTCACTGCTGAGTAGTTGTCCGTCAGGTGTCTGGCATTCCCATGTACCCTTGGCTGTACAGTGATGGAGGTACAGCCGTGAATCAGCAGACATATCTCAGCAGCGTGGCCATACCTGCACAGGGTGCAGCACGGCCTGTCAGGTGGTGGACACTGAGGAAGTTCGAGAAATGGCTTGATGATCTCGTAGCTGTTGCGCAGCAGCGCCCGCATGTGAGCTGCCCCATGCCAGAGGGGATGGAAGTCCACTGGACAGTCAAGGGGGAGGCTGGTCGTATCACGCGAGCTCCTTTCACTATCGAGTGGCTCTATGCAAACCATGGCGGTACTCGAGAGAAGTCACGTGTGGTTTCTGTTTCTGCCTCCTTGAAGGATGGGTCACGAGTGTCTGTACTCTCTGCTCCTGGCCACCACTCGGATCTCAGCAGGAACAGTCCTGTCTGGAAGGCAGTCCGAGAGACAATGAAGCAGGTCTCTCAGGAGATCGATTGCATGCGACGATCACGGGCATCAGCTGTCGACAGGGCTGTCGAATAGGACATCAGTCGTCAACGTACGATCTGTGCCGTAATTCCAGAGGCAGGTATTCCTGGCCTTCACCATGAGCAGCATCGGTATGCGGGTAGCGGTAGTCGTGTCCGAATGCGAGGGAACGGTCAAGTGCAGTGACTGCATTGCGGAGATGCACAGGAACGGGAAGTTCACGAGTTGCAATGGCATCCTCACGAGCCTGTGCGTAGGCAGTCACGGCAATGTTCGATTTTGGCGCCCGTGCAAGTGCAATAGTCGTTTCAGAAAGGGGAAGGTTTCCTTCTGGCATGCCGATGTGCTGGATGGCAAGGTGACAGGCAACAGCAAGCTGCAGTGCAGACGGGTCCTCGGGCCCGATGTCCTCAGCAGCAAGGATGATGAGCCGCCGGGTAATGAATCGTGGATCCTCACCGCCTTCAAGCATGCGTGCCAGCCAGTAGAGGGCTGCAGTTGCGTCGCTTCCACGGACTGACTTGATGAAGGCTGAGATGAGCCAGTAATGCTGATCTCCAGCCTTGTCCAGCAGGAGGTTCGGATGTGAGAGCGCATCCTGAACGGTTTCCATTCCTATTTCGCTTGCGGGTGGCGTTGCAGCAGCAGCAAGTTCCAGGGCAGTGAGCATGATCCGGGCATCCCCACCAGATCCTCTGCAGAGAAGTGACAGCGTATCGTCATGAATGGTGTATTCCTGTGTGCCAAGTCCCCGGTTCCTGTCTTCAAGAGCTCGCCTGGCACAGCGTTCAAGGTCCTCAGCAGTGAGTGGATGAAGGGCAATCACGCGGAGCCGTGAGAGGAGGGCACTGTTGACGGAATGGCTGGGATTTTCCGTTGTCGCTCCAATGAGGTGAATACGTCCGGATTCCACATGGGGCAGCACGACATCCTGCTGTGCTGTGTTGAACCGGTGAATCTCATCAATGAAGAGAATGGTGGATACTCCGAGCCTGAGACGCTCGTCAGCCCGAGCAATCACCTTCCGAACCTCTGCAACACCAGATCCTGTTGCACTGAGCTCTTCGAGCACGGCATGTGTGGAGAGTGCAATGATGCGTGACAGGGTTGTCTTTCCAGTCCCTGGAGGACCCCACAGGATGAGCGAGGGTATGTGTCCGGATTCTATTGCTTTCCGGAGCGGTCGTCCACTGCCAAAGATGTCATTCTGGCCGAGTACCTCATCGAAGGAAACAGGGCGCATCCGGTGCGCAAGCGGTGCAGTTGAGGACAGCTCCGGAACATCCTGTGGCTGATCCTCGGGTTCCTCAAACAGGGAGCGCTGTTCAGTCAAGACGTGCTGGCACCCATTGAACCGTGTTCGAGGTTGTCCAGAGGTCGAAACGTGGAATGACATACTGCATGAGGAGTGCTGCAACAGTGCGGGCATTGCCAGACAGGTCTGCGTGGATCATTCCCCGGGAACGGTTGATTGGTGCATTGCAGGTCACTTCTGCTGCAATGCCACGGCGTCCGCATTCCTCTTCGAGTTTCCTGGCAGCAATCGCTGGTGGGTCGGCTGGACCGTACTCATAGCTCAGGAACCTGTGGTCGTGATCGAAGGTGACCGTGATGTCCCGATTCTCCCGGAATGCGTTTCGAAGAGCAAGGAGCCCTTCATGGGAGACTAGTCCAGATGATTCAAGGGGATGGACATGCTGCTCAAGCGCATGGTGAGAATCCGTCTGTGGAGAGCCCTTCACAGCAGCAACCCGTCCGATCTGGCGTGCTGCAGCTGTACTCACGACACGGTCCACAAGTGCATCTGGACCAGCAAGATTGAATGTCATGTGGGCTGATCGTTCAGCTCCCCGATTCCTGTAGACCGTGACAAAGTTGGCATCTGCAGCACGAAGAAGACGCGTTTCGAACCTGCGCATGAGAAACCGCCTCGGACGGGACATGCTCGTGACTGCGACGGATGCTGTTGGAGCCTCAACTGCTGTGGCAGAAGTACTGGCTGGGGACTGCGGGCGATCATGAAGTTCCACGAGATCCTCTCCTCTCAGAAGCGTACCGTCGTCATGGTCATTGTCCATAGTGTACATGAGATGCGTTTGACGCGGTTGGGCATATTATCCGAGGCATGCCTGTGTGGATTGAGCAGTAGTGCTGTGATCTCCTGCTGCTATGTCATGGGAAATGGTCGATGGTGCCAGAGCGTATCCCTCATTCGAGTTGATGGAACTTGTGGCGAAGACCATGCCAATGACTGTGCCATGGAGGTCAACGATTGGCCCGCCAGAATTTCCTGGAATCACGACTGCCTCAAGAAACTCGATCTCCCGTGTGACATATGCAGTGCGGTACAGATTGAATCCCTGTGCTTCCTGGACAGTGCGGACAGCAGCTGGGACAGTCTGTTCCTGGTTCCCCCCCGGATAGCCAATCACTGCGCCCTCCGTGCCTCGTGCAGGATTCACAGTGCTGAACGGAAGGGGAGTTCCAGCATAGCTGGGGACATAGAGTACAGCAACATCGTTGTTCGGATCGTAGAGCACAACAGTTGCTGAGTACATGCCACCTTCTGGGGGGAAGATGACAACTCGTGTGCTCCCTGCAACGACATGGGCATTCGTGATGAAGTAGTGGGGAGCTGCTGGCCAGGATGATCCTGCCTCAATACCTGAACATCCAGAGGCATAGACTTTCACTGTTGCTGCTGTTGCGGATTCGACACCCGGAGTGCTGATTGAGGCAGGAAGCGGAACATGGCTGCCAGCATCCGGAATGAGGGCTGCAAACGGTGATGGAAGACCGCTGGGGTTGAGAAGTGCCTCAAAATCGAGCAGGAACCGTGGAGGTGTGGGTGCAATCTGGGCAAGTGATCGCTCAATTCGGGATTCGTTGATCTGCCGGTTGAGGAAGCTCCATTGGCTCTGGGCAAACATGAGTCCGAAAAGCCACGCAATGAAAAGTGCAGTGAGCAGGCCAAGAAGTGCTCCTGATGCTGAGTCGATTCCTGCGAGTTTGGATCGGATGGTACGTGCACGTACCCGTTCTCCAAGAGTCGTGCCCACACCCTGGATAAGAAAGGTGATGAACAGAAAGAAAAAGATGGAGACTGCAGGAGCAAATACAGTGTGCCCTCCACTTGTGATCCATCGTGTGAGTGGCGGTGCAAGAAGTGAGGCAAGAAGAATGCCAAGGATGAGGGATATGAGGGACGAAGCAACCCACAGGACACCACGACGATACCCTGCAATGGCAGCAATGATGCCAACAATGATGATGATCGGATCAAGGAAGCTCATATACAGCTCATCCTGACAGATTGCCACATGGACTGGACCAGGCTATCTTGTGGGAAATGTGTCAGGTCGTGTGCTGGGAATGACCAAAAACATACGTGAGGAGAGCACCGAGGCTGAACATGAGGATGGGACTCACTCCTGCCATGAGATCTGGAATGGCACTGCCCTTTCCGAAGAGAGCCATGAGGCAGCATGTGACAATGACCATGACTGTCACAATGCCCAGTACTGCGGCAATGAGAAATGTGACCTTGTTCCGTGCGGAGAGTGCATTGAAATCGGACACTACCTGGGAGTGTTCGATGTGATGCTCAATCTCCAGAAGACGATCCTCGAAGCCAGCTTCCTTTGCGTGTGCACGTGTTCGAGGTGTGGGTGTTACCTGCACGATTGGGTGTTTCGCTGCCATAGGGGAGACCTTCCATGGATGTCC
>DAIDIX010000067.1:8144-8386 GCA_027451645.1 Candidatus Dormiibacterota bacterium
CCTATGGTGAGCGCACCCGGAAGGACATCATTGGGTGATGCGCCTCAATCGTAGTGCGGGATGGGGAGCAAGCCCAACACAAAGGGGTAACAATTTCCCGAAGTGCGAGTATCTCTACTGCACCTCTGAGCTCGTCTGCCTCTACTGCAGCGCGACCTCTGCAGTGAGCTGTGCAAGTGCATCGTTGAAGGTTGGGGATGGCCGCATGATCCTGCTTGTGCGATCTGGATCGGGATGGTAAT
>DAIDIX010000068.1 GCA_027451645.1 Candidatus Dormiibacterota bacterium
CTGCTGCTGCTGGTCATCATCGCCGAAGTCGTGGTCATTCTGTTCCTGCTGACCACCCTTCTGCTGCTGGTCATCCTGCTTTTCCTGCTCTGAGAGTGTCTCATCGAGGTACTTGTATATCTCCTCAGCAGTCATGCGCTTTGGAAGCGGGTACTGCTCGCGGAGATCAGTTCCTTCAGCCCAATCAAGCTTGGCTGCCTCGATGTCACCACTCAGGGCATTGACAGTCTCGAGACATGCAGCAATGCGACGGAGCTTGGCATTTGGAAACTGCTCAGGATTGAGCCGCTCCTTGTGGTGCTGGACGAGGTGATGCGTGAGGTGAAGAAGTTCTGCTGCAAGTGTGGTGGGGGGCATGGCCGGGTTGTAGAACACACGGCGACCCTTGACCACAAGACGGTCAAGATCTTCACGTGGGTATGGCTGCCACTGGGTGAGGACTGCAGTGTACTTGCTTTCGGCATGGCATGCCATGGCAAGCGCCTGGAACCACTGGTCCGAATACGTCTGCATTTCCTCTCGGACGTCTTGCTGTTCTGGCATGATCCCCTCTACTCCTGCATCATGGTGGGCCGCTGGCAGTGCACGCTCCCTCTGGTGGCATGAATTTCATGCGGCCAGGAGAGTGGCACAGTCAGTGGTGAAATTTACGAGAGTTCGACACCCTGCCTGGCTGCAGGTGACGTGGCTCCCTTACGGGAAGCAACTACTGCAAGCTCACGGAATGAGGGCATTGGACGTACTGCGCTCGAATCAGGCGGTCCAGGCCATCCCACTGGGACTGGCTCGAACTCGACTGCCTTGGCTCCTGAAGGAAGTGCAATGCGACGCTGTGGTGCTTTGCTCCAGGCATCCGGGAATGCCTCCTGGACTGCCTTGACGACATCCTGGGACATTGGAAGGCTTGGGAGAACACCACGTGCACGCTGGATGAGGACATCCTTTGTGAGCTTGACAAGATCCTGTGAGCCTCCAGCAAGTTCCTCAACGGCCTGCATGCCATCGACCACTGCCTGGACCTGCTCTGGTGTCTGTGCCTGGCGGGCTGCCTCAAATGGAAGGAGAACGCGGTGTGCAGTGTTGCACCGGCCCCAGTCGATGGTCCTGTTGTAGACATCGTCAACCTGGGGAAGCTTGAGCTGGTTCCGGAACTCGATGAGCTGGAGTGCTGCTGTCCGGCCAATTGCACCTTCAAGCACCCTGCGGTCATCGAAACGGACGTTCTCATCACTGAAGAGATCAAAGATCGTCATGCAGCGGGCTGCAAACTCGAGCGACCGTGGCGTGCACCATGCATAGCTGTGTACATCGGTGAAGTCATCTGGATCCTTCTGCCAGAGTCCACTTGTGCGGTTCGCAGCATTGACGAACGTCGTGAGCTCGCGCTCATAGTGACGGACGAATGCACTGCAGATTGCCCAGTTCTTCATGTACTGTGCATTCCACCGCTCATCAAGTGTCTTGAGCTTCTCGGGATCGACATGGAGAGCCTGTTCCCCGAGCCAGTATGGTGTTCCAATGTCTGTTGGCTCAGCAAAGAGGTGGACAAAGCGGTTGGCAACTGGTGACAGGAGCTCTGTCATTGAGGCTGCTGATCCGTGGTTTGCCATTGCAATGATCGGAGCGTGGCGGAGAGAGAAGGTTCCTCCCTTTCCATCCTCGAACTCGCGGTTGAGGACTAGGCTCAGACCTGCTGCCTGCACTGCCTGGGTGGCATTTGTGAGGTCATCAAGGACGATGCATGCATTGGGATCATTCTTGGCAGCCATGAGAAAGCGGTTTGGCGCATCAAGGGTGTAGAGATCTGCCTTCCAGAACTTCCACCACGTCTTCCGCTCCTTGACAGCCTTCGGGATGCCCTTGACGTCTTCGGGAAGGTCCTTCGAGAGATCCTTCTTGTAGACATTGCGGTTCATCTTCTTCATGAGCGACTTGACCATTTCGGTCTTGCCCATTCCAGGAGGTCCCCAGATGAGAACGTTGATGCCGCGGACACGGGGGTCCGCCTGCTCACGCTTTGCCATCCAAGCCCATGGCGAGGAAAAGAATCCCTTGAATCCACGCTGGCTCAGCGACTCTTCGGCAGTCTCATCATTGAATCCAGGTGCGGCTGCAAGCATGAAAACGATGTCGGCTACACTGGGCTGTTGTACCTTTGGTGCAGCTGCCGGACCCGTTCCTGAGAGCGGGCTACCATTCGAAGATGTCACTTTTCATCCCCTCCACGTGATTGACTTCGTTCGCCCCCCTTCATGTGAAGCTATATCACTCGTGAAGGCCCTAGTCGAACGGCTTGCTTCTTGGGCAATCATACGCAAACGGCATGGGGTATGGGAAGGGGGGTAGAGTAGGGATTGTGAAGCTGATATTGAGCTGTATGCAGCGGAATCCGGGGGACCGGAGATGGGGAAAGAGAAGGGGAAGGCGCTTTCTTCTCCTGTGCATGCCCGCAGTGCTTGTGGCATGCGGAGGGAGCACAGCACATCCTGCATCAAATCCAACTGTTGCAGTGGTAGGAACACAGAAGATCTCGGAGCAGCAGTACTCGCTTCGGAAGAATGCAGCACTCCTCAGCATTGAGCAGGGAGGTGGAGCTGTCTCGGGTTCAGCAGGAACGCAGATGGTGAACCAGGTCAGTGCTGATGTCATGCAGGGTCTCATCATTGATGCAGTGATTGCTGGAGAGGATTCACTCCTTGGCATCGAGGCAACACCGAAGGATGTCCAGGCGCAGATTGCTGCCGATGCAAAGCAGGTCGGAGGCATGAAGGCACTTGAGAAGCAGCTTTCCCAGGGGAAGAGCTCCATGGCAGAGCTCGAGGATGAGACACGGTCCTCCCTTAACGAGGAACGGCTCGTATATTACTGGGCAAAGGAGCAGGCCAATGCGGTTGCCACACAGCTTTCCCAGGGAACAGCATTCGACACGCTTGCTGCACGGTGGGCACAGCTCGATGAGACGCAGTCAAATTCCTCCTCAACAACAGCTCCCTCCTATACAGTGCAGCTTTCTCCAAAGCAGCTCACTGCTGAAGGTTCATCGTTCGACTCTTCTGTCAGCACACTCCAGGCTGGCGGGCACACGACAGTGCCCATCCTGACCCCCCAGGGATATGTGTTTGCAGAGCTTGTGGGCAGGCAGGGATCCACTCTCACACTCAATGAGATCGTCATTGCTGCCCCGAATCCATATACAGTGCAGGACCGTGCTGCGTGGTTCGAGGGCCAGGTATTCTCCCTCCTTCAATCTGCCTGCCAGGACAAGGTGATCCATGTCTACATCAATGCGCACATCCAGCCCTGTAGCGGAGTCGCCACTCCTTCTCCATCAGTCTCCCCGTCCCCGTCTGCATGAACTGCTTTCTCGCTTGCCGCCTTCCGGCTGACAGTGCAGCACTCCTTGCGGCATTTGTCGAATCCGAGCTTCACGGCATTGCTGGGGTACAGTGGGTTCCCCAGCAAAAGTTCCATATCACAACACACTTTTTTGGAAATCGGGATGGAGAGGAGTTCTGCAGGACAGTGAGCGATATTGTGCAGCCACTATGCGCTTCGAACATGCCCCTCGAGCTCACCTTCGATCATCTTGGAGCATTTTCCCATCGGGGAAATCCGCATTCTGTCCTTTTTGCAGGCATTGCAGATCCGGAGGGTGCGTTCGAGGAGTGTGTGATGGAGATTCGTGATGCACTGGGGCAGCACGGGATTGCGGGTGAGCGGACTGCATTAGTTCCCCACTGCACGATAGGAAGAACGCATCATCCTCTCCAGGGAGAGAGTGCAGCCATGTGGGCTGCTGCCTGCCAGAAGGATATCGGGAATGCTGCATTCACCATTCCAGGACTGTCACTGATGCAGACTGTTCCGGGGAATGGGGGCTCTCAGTATGTGAGCGTTGCTGAACTGCCGTTCAGCACGATGTACTGAACGGCAGTTCGCTGTTCTCGGACAGCTACAGGTATCGGGGGTCCGCTTTCTCCGTGTCGATGCGGAGTGCTGCGAGTGCCTTTTCTGCCTTCTCGGGAGGAATGGTTCCATCCTGGGCAAGCATGGACAGTGCTGCAGCAGCAATGTGAGGTGCATCGACTTCGAAGTGTGACCGAAGGGCCTGACGCGAGTCACTCCTTCCGTACCCGTCAGTTCCAAGCGCAGTGAAGCTGTTCGGAATGAACCGGGCAATGCGGTCAGTGACCGTCTTCATGTAGTCGCTCACTGCGATAACAGGACCAGATGTTCCAGTGAAGCTTGCTGTGACATGAGGCATGCGCTTCTCGGCAGCCGGATGAAGCAGATTCCACCGCTCCATCTCGAGAGCCTCCCGGTACAGCTGGTGCCAGCCAGGTGCACTCCACACTGTTGCAGCAATGCCATGCTCCTCGGAGAGAATGCGCTGTGCCTCGACAGTAGCAGCCATGGCACTGCCACTTGAAACGAGGTGCGCTTCTGGTCCGTCTGCACGAAGTGGAGGTGCCAGCCGGTAGAGGCCACGGAGGAGGTCCTTCTCGATCCCTTCCGGCATTGGAGGCATCGGATAGTTCTCGTTGTAGACCGTAAGGTAGTAGAAGACATCCTCATTGTTGTGGTACATCCGCTGCATGCCTTCCTCGATGATGAGTGCAAGCTCGTACGCATAGGCTGGATCGTAGATGTTCACATTTGGCACGACAGAGAAGAGGAGGGGAGACTGTCCATCCTCATGCTGGAGACCTTCTCCATTGAGTGTTGTCCGGCCTGCAGTGCCACCAAGGAGAAATCCCCGGCCACGCATGTCGCCGGCGGCCCAGGCCAGGTCGCCGATGCGCTGGAAGCCGAACATCGAGTAGTAGATGAAGAACGGGATCATGGGATACCGGTGCGTGCTGTAGGCAGTGCCTGCTGCACTGAAGCTTGCAGTCGCACCAGCCTCGGTAATGCCTTCCTCGAGGAGCTGGCCACTCTGTGACTCCTGGTACGAGAGGATCATGTTCGCATCGACAGGCTCATACTGCTGGCCGAATGGCGCGTAGATCTTGATCTCCTTGAAGAGCGATTCCATGCCGAATGTGCGTGCCTCATCAGGAATGATGGGAACAACACGCTTTCCGATCTCGGGATCGCGAAGGAGATTCCGGAGAACGCCGACAAACGCGGATGTCGTTGAAGCTGGTCGTCCTCCGCTTCCTGCAAGGAAATCCTTGTAGGCACTCCGGTCAGGAAGTGCAAGGGAGAACTGCGTGTTGTGCCGCTTTGGCAGCATGCCACCGAGTGCACGACGACGCTCGAGAAGGTATTCCACCTCTTCGGACTTTGCACCGGGATGGAAGTAGGGGGGTGCACCCTCTGCAAGCTGTGCATCTGTGATGGGAAGCTCAAGCGTGTCCCGAAAACTTCTCAGGTCCGTATCTGCAAGCTTCTTGATCTGGTGTGTTGCATTCCGTCCCTCGAAGCTCGTTCCCAGTGCCCATCCCTTGATCGTGTGGGCGAGAATGACTGTGGGTGCTCCCTTGAGGGAGAGGGCCCTGTCGTAGGCTGTGTAGAGCTTCTGGTAGTCATGGCCTCCACGGCGGAGCTTCATGAGCTGGTCATCGGAATAGTCCCTGACGAGTTCCCTGAGCCGTGCATCAGGACCGAAGAAGTGCTCACGGATATATGCACCCGATTCAGTGGAGAGCCGCTGGAACTCGCCATCATTCGTGGTGTTCATCTTCTGGAGGAGAATGCCATCGACATCTGCAGCAATGAGCGGATCCCACTCCCGTCCCCAGATGACCTTGATGACATTCCAGCCAGCTCCACGGAAGACGGATTCGAGTTCCTGGATGATCTTGCCATTGCCACGGACAGGGCCATCGAGCCGCTGGAGGTTGCATGAGACAACGAAGGTGAGATTGTCAAGCTGCTCTCTCGCTGCAAGCGACAGTGCTGCGAACGTCTCTGGCTCATCACTCTCTCCATCACCGAGAAATGCCCACACATGTGATGCACTCGTATCCACAAGTCCCCGATTGAGGAGATAGCGGTTGAATCGTGCCTGATAGATTGCGTTGAGGGGGCCAAGTCCCATGGAGACTGTGGGAAACTGCCAGAACTCGGGCATGAGACGGGGATGGGGATACGAGGAGAGTCCCTTTCCTCCAACTTCCTGACGGAAGTTGTCGAGATGTTCCTCAGTAAGCCGTCCCTCAAGATATGCCCGCGAGTAGATTCCCGGAGCTGCATGGCCCTGGAAGTACACCTGGTCACCGCTTGTGCCAGTGTCACTCCCGTGGAAGAAGTGGTTGAATCCCACCTCGAACAGCGAGGCAACCGATGCATAGGTCGAGATGTGGCCCCCAATGCCCTCAAGATGCTTGTTCGCACGTGTCACCATGACAGCAGCATTCCAGCGGATGATGCGCCGGATGCGCTTCTCGAGCTTCTCGTCTCCAGGGAATGACGGTTCATCCCGGGTAGGGATGGTGTTGATGTACGGAGTGGAGGTTACAGGTGCAATGGGGATCTGCCGGGCATGGGCCTCTTCGAGAAGAGTGTTGAGAATGTACTGTGCCCGGACATCCCCTTCTGTGTCAACAAGTGTTGCGAGAGATTCGCGCCATTCCTCGGTTTCAAGAGAATCGATGTCAGGGAGTTGCTGCAGAAAGCCGTCGCCGCTCATAGGGTAGGAGAACCTCCGTGCGAGATCATCATGGTGTCTCGGTCGTATACCGCTATCTACTACTCTAGGAGCTTCACTGGTGTACCTGTCGGATGCTGCCCTTCGTGTGGGAGTAGTGAGGTGCAAGGGGCTGGTATCCTAGGAGTCATGTCACAGGAAACTCCTTCTCCTGGCAATCATGGGGAAGAGGGCCTTGGAACTCGCGGGCATCGTATCGGGTGGTTTCGGGCAAATGCACACTGGTGGATACCTGCAGCAGTATTTCTCCTTCTCAGGATTCCATCGTTCATTGAGCCGCTCTGGTATACGGATGAAGCAGGCTATGCCTCTACAGTGTGGCTTTCGCATCTTGGATATGGCCTGTACATCAATGCCTGGAACAACAAGCCGCCTCTCCTCTTCGGGCTCATGGCTGCAACGCTCAAGCTCTTCGGTCCCACAGAGGCTGGCCTCCATGTCCTCCCTCTCATTACGGGGGGAGGAGCACTATGGGGTGCACTGTGGTGGTGCCGGAGGAAGCTTGGCAGGAGTCCAACACTCATTGCAGGCATCATCATTGCCATTCTTTTCGGCGCTCCCTTTCTCGATGGGGAGCTCTTCCTTCCGGAGAGCCTCCTTGTCATCTTCACGACATGGGCTGGTGTGTGGTTCCTCCTGACCATCCAGCACCATGACGGAGGAAGTACGCCCATTTCTTCACGGACAATGGTTGGAATTGGAGTGCTCCTTGCGAGTGCAGTACTTATCCAGCAGACAGCACTTGGAGATGCTGGTGCAATCGTCGCCTGGTGCCTTGTACGGCGACAGTTCAAGGCTGCAGGAGTGCTTGTGGCAACAATGGGCATCCTTGGTGTCATCGTCATTGGCCCATTTGTCATGCAGGCTGGACTGCACCGGGTTGTCTATGCTCTCGTGAGTTCGTACGGCGGCTATGTCACGAATTCACTCAGTACAAAGGTGATCACCTATGCATGGCGTGCAGCCCTCATCCTCGTCTTCGCAGGATCCATCGTTGTGCTGCGCAGTGCGCATGACAGGGTACTCGAGTTTCTCAGGATATGGTTCACTGCAGATCTCATCGTTGCCATAGCTCCGGGATACCCGTATGAGCACTTCCTCCTTCCAGCAGCCATTCCAGTTGTCTTGGGCTTGACGTACGGTGTTGCTGCGTACGGGAGGAGGCTCCTGCAGCTGTTCAGGAACTGGAAGTTCGATCTTGCAAGTGGCATTGTTGCCTGGTGTGCAATTGCAGCGTGTTTCATCTTCACCCAGCCGTATGGGGGACTCTTCCATGCAGGCTGGAGTCTTGGCTACTACCCCATGACGATTGGACGGATGACAGGCATGGTGTCCACACGAACCTATGACGATTTTTTCGGCTTTTCCGTGTACGGCGAGTCTGTCGCAATGCGCTGGATACATGAGCACCATCTCGATGGCTCGTATGCACTTGTCTGGTCGAATCTTGCGTGGCCCCTTGTCATCAACAGGCTGCGGGAGCCCACCCGGAGCGGTCCCCTCTATGTGACACAGACACTCGACAACAGTCCGGAGCCACTCATTGCACGGCTCGAGAAGCGCCTGCCTGCATTTG
>DAIDIX010000069.1 GCA_027451645.1 Candidatus Dormiibacterota bacterium
CGTTGCGTACGATGGGAAGGGTACGAAAGTTCCTGAGGAGGATGGTCCATGAGTCGGAGTGCAGAGTCACTTCGGGAGAGAGTCTCGGAGATTGTGGAGCGACTTGCCCTGGAATATCCTGATGCAGCATGTGCCCTGGACCACAGGAATGCCTATGAGCTCCTGGTTGCGACAATCCTCTCTGCACAGTGCACTGATGAGCGTGTGAACATGGTGACTCCACTACTGTTCAAGAAGTACCCCAATCCAGCAGCACTTGCAGCTGCAGATCCTGGCGAAGTGGAGGAATGCATCCGGTCAACGGGGTTCTTCCGGGCAAAGGCACGGTCAATCATCGGAATGGCCCGGGCAGTTGAGGTGCAGCACAATGGCAGGATTCCTTCGAGCATGGAGGAACTCACGGCACTTCCTGGTGTCGGGAGAAAGACTGCCAATGTCGTGCTTGGTGTTGCTTTTGGCATTCCGGGATTTCCTGTTGATACGCATGTGACACGGATCACGAATCTCCTTGGACTTGTGGACACGACAGATCCTGTGAAGATCGAGCAGGAGATCTGTGCTGAAGTACTGCCTGCAGACTGGACACTTCTCAGCCTTCGGCTCATTCTCCATGGACGTGCAGTCTGCATTGCCAGGCGACCGAAATGTGGAGAGTGTGTTCTCAGTGAGGTGTGTCCAAGTGCAGGTTCTGGGGGCATTGCCAATCGAGGGAGAAGTGCTTCCTAGCCCTGGGCTGCAGCGTTCCTGGCGAATACAGTGAACCTGTTCGTTGCCCGGAGTACATGTTCCCTGCCATCGACAGTTGCATCGAGCTCCAACTCATACGCGATTTCATGCCTGCCGGGAACTGCTGTGAAGAACGCAGGATCTGAAGTCTGATCGACGTCAGGCTTCAGTGGAGGCGTGAGCGGAGAGTCGAAGAATTCCCCGTATGGGATCGTGAAGCTTACGCTCCGTTCCTCGCGGTCTGCAATGGGGAATGGTTCTTCCAGCGTACTTGACGCTTCATGTGCGAATTCTGCACGAACATCGTTCGAGTAGAGAGAGATGCTGCTTCCCTCAAGATCTGGTGCAACAAGTTCCTGCTTCTGCACAGTGAGAGTGAGATGGGATACCGTATGGTCACCATTGTGTCCAGTGAGCTTCACTGTGATGAGCAGTGCCTCAGGTGAAGTACTGAGATCGTCCGGGATGATGATGCGGGCATGGACTCCACTTCCGCCGATGTCCTGCAGTGCTCCTTCAATGTCTCTCACAATTCCCATGCTGTACCTGCCCTCAGATTGCCTCGTGATCGACATGACTTTTCGGAGATGATTGTATTCCAGTCTTTCTCTTTTTTCCGATGTGATAGGGAACGTCAATCACGATGGTTCCCGGCCGGAAGAAGAGGAGAGCCTTGAGTCGAAGCGCAGACTGGTTGTGAAGAATCTGGTGCCACCACCTGGTTGCAATGAGTTCCGGGAGGAGTACAACGATCGTGTCATCCTTGTGCTGGCGGTCGATTGCATCGATGTAGGCAAGAAGGGGACGGAGCATGTTCCGGTAGGGAGACTCGATGATCTCAAGCGGAACATGATTGCCCCACGCATCCCATTCAAGACGCAGTTTTGCAATGTGCTCCTCGTCATCGCAGACATGCACTGCAACGACATTGTCGGACATTGTCCTGGCAAGGGCGAGTGACTGGAGACTGATGGAATTGAAACTGGCAATCGGCACAATGCAGATCGGCTTGATTGCGGAAGGTGAGGTGGGAAGTTCATTCACGAGGATCTCGTTCACTTGCTTGTAGTGTCGATGGATTGCCATGAACAATGCAAAGAGTGAAGGGATGATGATGAGGACGACCCACGCTCCATTGCGGAACTTCACGACTGCTTCAATGATGAAAACTGTTGCAGTGGCAATCATGCCGAGCGTGCTGATGGGGAGACTCCTCTTCCAGCCCCGTTCCCTGCGCTTCCACCAGCGGACCACCATTCCTGCCTGGGAGAGAGTGAAGGCGAGGAAGACACCTATGGCATAGAGCGGAATGAGGGCATCAGTGACACCCCTGAAGATAATGATGAGAACGATCGAGAGAGAGGAAAGAACGACAATGCCGTTGCTGAATGCGAGCCTGTCTCCGAGCCTCTTGAACTGGTGCGGTGCATATTCATCCCTCGCAAGAAAGAAGAGGAGACGCGGGAAGTCGGAGAACGCTGTGTTTGCTGCGAGAACAAGAATAAGGGTAGTGACTGCAACGGTGAAGAAATAGAAGATCCCTGGTGTGTGACCTGGAAGGTCCCAGGACGCGACATGGGCAAGCTGGGAGATGAGAGTCTGGTAATTGCTGCTGGCTGAGTTGAAGGCCTCTATGCCGAGTAGATGGGCAGAGATGCCTATCCCGATGAGCATTGCTCCAAGAAGACCACCCATGATCGTGATTGTGGTTCGTGCATTTTTCCACTCGGGCGGCTTGAATGCAGGAACTCCATCACTGATGGCCTCAATACCGGTGAGCGAGCTCGAACCTGAGGCAAAGGACTGGAGGAGGAGCCAGAGGCTCACTGTGCCCACTGCTCCCACAGCGACCGGATACGGAGTGTTCTGAGTTGCAATTGCAATGCACATGTGGTGTGCACAGGCACCAGTGAAATACCGGAACAGCACAATGAACACCATGACGAACAGAGCAATGAGAAACAGGTAGGTGGGAAGAGCAAAGATGTTTCCTGCTTCGCGAAGTCCTCTGAGGTTCGCAATCGCAATGAGGAGAATGATTCCAACACATATGGGAACGATGTATGGAGTCAGTCCCGGAAATGCGCTCACTACCTGTGCAATACCGCTTGACACGGAGACTGCAACAGTGAGGACATAGTCCGTCATGAGTGCAGAAGCAGCAATGAGACCAAATGTGGGGCCGAGATTGTCCTTTGCAACAATGTACGATCCCCCGCCTTTCGGATATGCACGGATCGTCTGCCTGTAGCTCATGATGACTGCTGCGAGGAGGCAGAGAATTACTGCAAGTATGGGAAGTGCGAACGTATGTTCAGCACTCGGGATGTTGCCGATGATGAGAAACACGACAAGAATCTGTTCTGGTCCGTACGCGACGGATGAAAGAGCATCGGATGAGAGGACAGCAAGTGCCTTGATCTTTGTCAGCCGCTCATGAACAAGCTGTCGTGTTGCAAGAGGGGGACCAAGGAGAATGGTACGAAGGATCTTTCGGAACCGGGCAAAGGGGGTAAGGGGTTCCGTTGCCCTGCTTGTTGCCTCGAGCCAGCCAGGAGCCCGCTTCTCGAATCCCTGCTCCTTCGACCGGACAATGCGGACATACTTTGCACCAAGCTGGGAGCCCCGGGTCTCGCTGACCTCGAGATCTGGATCGAGAAGTTCCGTTCCCGCAACACGTGCTCTCGGAACATTGCTCCAGGACTTCCTTGCTTCCTCTATTATCTGGGCATCCTCGGGAGAAAGCTCCAGTGGAGGAGTCTCGGACTGATCCTGTGGTTTTGATGATTCGGGTTCTGTATCAGGCATGATGCAGGCTGTCCAACGTGAAGTAGTCTCTCTCCGGTAGGATAGGAATAAATGGAATACACACCATCATATCGTTCAGCATGCCCCATCGATAGGGCGTGTTCAGGTGTGAAACCTCGTATACTGGTAGTGTGCTTGGAGATGTGTGAAGGAAGAACTCGATGACGTCATTGCAGCCCCAGAGTGATCACGACGACCCTGAGATTGAGCCGACCGCGATGAGCGGTACGGACAATACTGAAGAGGCGGACACACCACAGGCTGCACAGCCAGATGAGGATGAGAGCAGCGCCTCGCTTCGCAGGCGCACCTCGCGCAAGGGAAGGCAGACTATCGTCTTCTCCGTTCCCGACCTTCCTCCAATACGTCGTCCCCGGGGCCTTGACCATCTCGATCGCTCACCGCAGATTCCGAGTCCGGACCACAAGCATCTTCCAGGCTGGACAAAGCGGATGCACTCCCAGGCAGCACCAATCCTTGGCGATATCGCAGGACATCTTGATGGAGAGGCGCAGGAAATCTTCCTGGGCCAGGTGAATCGTGTTGTTGCAATGATCAGCGAAGGGAAGTTCAGTCAGGCACGTCTCTACGCGAAGCTCATTGACGATGGATACAAGCAGGTATCCACTGTCCGGAAGACTCAGGAGAAGAGTGCACGGCAGACGATGGCACTCAGTACAATCCGGAAGCGGCTCAGTGATGATGTTCGTGCACTGCAGGGCCGGGTAGGGCAGGAAGCATTCAGCAAGATCCAGCAGGATCTCAGGCAGGCCAATACCCGTGATGAGCTCCATGACGTGCAGCAGGAAGTGACTCGTCTGCAGGCTGAAGTGCAGCAGGTGGAAAGCAAGCGTCGGGATCGCGAAATTGCGAGAACCCGGGAGCGGATCATGCATGTTGCAGGCGGGACCAAATCCCGCAGCTCTGCAGCTGTCGCACAGGAAAGCGGTGGATGGCAGGCAATGCTCAAGCAGTTTGCTGTTGAGAATGGCATTGTCAGTGAGGACAGTTCAGACACCCACGATGGCAAATGAGCTCGGGTGTGCTCGAACGATGTCAGTGTCTCGGCAGTATACTGTGGGCAGCACGTGCAGTATCGGCGAGTTGGAAAGGATTCCTCAATGACGAAAACACATGATGATGTTCTGACTGGTCTCGATCCAGACCGTCTTGCACCCTCAAAGGCGAATCCGAGTGTCCGCGATGTCATGCGGCATGAAGTCGTGTACTGTCTACCGAGCACTCCAGTCGATGCTGTGGCAAAGCTGCTTGCAGACAATGATCTGGATGAACTTCCGATGATCATAGACCACAGGGTTGTGGGATATGTAACGACTCGGGATATCCTTCAGTGCCTTGCAGCCAATGAGATCTCTCTTGCAGGAAGTGACTTTGCAGTGCGTGCACCAACTACTGCTGTGATGGCTGCGGATCTTCTCCGCTCCCCTGCACTCCTCGTGGATGAGATGCAGCTACTTGGTGATGTCGTAACTACACTCCAGCAGCAGCACCGTGCAGTTGCTGTTGTGATGCACGAGGATGAAATTCCTGTCGGAATGATCTCTGCAAAGGAAGTAGTAGCATTCACAGCTGCTGCAGTCAGAGGGGAGGATCAGTAATGGCGGACCTTGGAACAATCATGCTTCCCATCACAGGGATCGTTGCTCCTGATGCGCAGCTCCGGGATGTCATTTCCCAGGTAAAGGAACATGCTCCACTTCCAGTCTTTGTGGGGTCAGCTTCAAAGATTGAGGGATGCATTGATTCGACAGTTCTCATGACAGGAGGGGAGAAGTCCCTTGTTGCAGGCACAGTCAGTGAGGTCATGGGCAGTGTGCTACTCCTCGATGGCGGCATAACGATCGAGGAGGCAACGAGAAAGCTCCTTGCATCCTCTGCACGTGCAGTGGTAGTGACAGAACGGACAGCCGTCTTCGGTGGCGGAATTGCTCCAGTGGGTTTTGTCAGCACTGTTCAGCTCCTTGCGAGAATTGGCAAGAATGTCATGGACAAGGCACCGATGAAGATCCTTTCCGGCAAGAGGGACCTCGGGTTCAATGTCCCTATTACGCCATGTCAGCGGAACTGCCCAATTCACCAGGAAATTGCAACGTATATCGACTACGTGAGCCAGGGCAGATATGTCGATTCATGGATGGTCATCCATGAGACGAATCCCTTCCCGAGCATGCTTGGACGGCTCTGCAACCATCCGTGCGAGACGGACTGCAAGAGAGGGTGGGATGCTGGAGAAGAACCGGTCACGATCCGTTCGATCAAGCGGTTCTCTACTGACTATTCGTATTCTCAGGGACTGTGGATCGACTACAAGATTGCTCCTGACAAGGGGAAGAAGGTTGCCATTGTCGGTGGTGGTCCTTCAGGACTCACTGCAGCACTGGATCTCCGGGTTCAGGGATACGATGTCACCATTTATGAGCGCGAGGGCAAGGTTGGCGGGTGCCTCAGCACAAGCATTCCTCCATTCCGCTTCGACCACAACCAGCTGAAGTGGGAAATCGACATGATCCTGGCAACAGGAATCACTGTGAAGACGAACGCTTCTGTGGGTGATGAAGAGAGCGACATTCATCTTGAGGATCTGCTCAAGGAGTACGACGCAGTCTATACCAGTGTCGGTCTCATGAAAGGACGAGTTCTTCCCGTACCTGGACATGATTCGACACAGGTGACTGATGCAATGTCATTTCTCAGGACCATCTCGTATGACCGCATTCCAGATCATTTCCCTATAGACGGCCGGGTAGTCGTTGTGGGTGGTGGTGCAGTTGCAACAGATGCATGCCAGTCTTCCATCAAGCTTGGTGCTGGTGAAGTATGGATGTGTGCCATTGAGCCGGAGGACAAGCTTCCTGCATTTGGCAACGAGCTCCATGAGGCAAAGGAGATCGGGCTCAACATCCAGTGCGGCATCCTCGTGAAGGAGATTCTCCACGACACTGAAGGCAATGTGACAGGCGTTTCCTTTGCTCCCCTTGATGAGCTCCAGTTTGATCCAATGACAGGAAAGCTCATCTTCGCCTCCGTAAAGGAGAAGGAGGGAGCAGAGCGGTGGACAGTCGATGCGGATTACGTCATCTTTGCATCTGGACAGATGATGGGTACGCCTGGCGGTCCAACTCCTCTTTCACCACGCGGTCTTGTGAGTGCAGACCGGGGTGGACACACGAGTGTGCCAAAACTCTTTGCAGGTGGTGACTGTGTCCAGGGACCTTCATTCATTGTCGATGCCATGGGCTGGGGACACAGGGTCGCGAGGTCCATCAGGGAGTTTCTCGGAGAGAAGCAGGATGAGCTTGACAGCCGGCTGTACCAGACGATTGTCGAGCGTACTGACGATCACCGGAAGTCCGAGGTGTTTGAGCGGACTGAGCCAGCCATTCTTGAGGCTGCAAAGCGGTACGACATGTCAGAATGCGAGCTTCCCTGGAGTGATGAGGAGGCCGTCGTTCAGGCAATCCGCTGCTTCCAGTGTGATACCGTTCACTACTACGACGAAAGTGTCTGTGTACTCTGCGGAGCATGCGATGATGTCTGTCCGGAGAAGGCGATCGATGTTGTGGTCTTCGGAGAGGACAGGGAGCGATCCTCTGGCGGGACAACAAAGGTCTGTGAGACTGAGGTTGGTCTTCCAGATGGTGGCGGAGTAGGCGGAGAGATCTTCATCAACTACGATCGATGCACGAACTGCAGGATCTGCGAGGACCACTGTCCTGTGAACTGCATAACATTCGAGCGGGTCAGGTATGTTGATGACAGGATGCGGGTTGCAGAGCGGCCCCATCTTGCGAAGACGCTCCCGCTCATGGCTGTCTAGGACTGCTGATTCTGACGTGGCATTCGTGCTGGATGCAGATGAACACTATATGTCTGTTGCACTTATGCTCGCATGGCATGCTGCAGACAGTGGTGAGGTTCCTGTCGCTGCCATAGCTGTCAGGAATGGAATAATTGTTGCTGCCGGGTGGAACATGATGGAACACGCGCACAACGCTACAGCACATGCGGAAATGCAGGTGCTTGCACAGTGTGCAGCAGTATCTGCATCGTGGCGCCTTGAGGGAATCTCCATCTACGTGACGCTTGAGCCATGTGCAATGTGTGCAGGAGCACTCGTGCTTTCCCGTGTGGAACGCGTTGTATATGGAGCAAGGGACCCGAAGAAGGGAGCTGACGGTTCCGTGATGCAGGTTCTCCAGCATGAGCGGAACAATCATCATCCAGCAGTTCAGGAGGGTGTCTGTGCCACGTCATCGCGGGAGATGCTCCAGCAGTTCTTCCGGGAGCGCAGAAAACCTGTCAGCTGATACTCTTCCAGATACAAAAATTCCTGACACAGAGCCGGAGCCCTGTGTCAGGACACACAGGAGGAAGGAACGTTCTTGGGAGCTCTTGGTGAGAAGCTCATGTTCAACTGACACTTTGAGTGTAGGTCATGTGCATGACAAATCCGTGCATGAACGTGTAACAGGGAATCGCACGCGTGTGACGGTGAGGGTACAGCTTCCACTGGATGTGCATGTGGCCAATTCGAGAACATGCATGGGCGAGTGACAGAATGTCAGAGCGATACGGATGCGGCTTCTGAGGGAGTGTTGCTATGGCGGAGAGGGTGGGATTCGAACCCACGGTGGCTCATCACCACACCGCTTTT
>DAIDIX010000070.1 GCA_027451645.1 Candidatus Dormiibacterota bacterium
ACTCACCTCACCACAGGTTCCGTTTACGGTGCCACCAGTCATTGGTGCAGCTAGATCACTCGATGCCAGTATTGCCAGATTTGCAATTTCACGCAATTTTGGCATGCGTTTCAGCATTGTGCGCTCTGCCATGTGCGCCACAAAAACATCAAGCGAGACTCCTTCAGCTTCAGCGAGTGCTTTCATTGCATTGACCACACCTGGCGCGTCAGGAGATCCTGCAGACCGAATGCACACGGACCTCACCCCCTGAGGACCATAGTCGATGGCAATCTGCCTGCAGAGCGCCTCAATGGCGGCGCCAGCGATTGCGAAACTCCCCTGATGCGCTAATGGACGCCGACTCGGACTTGCAGTGAGACCAAGCACTACCCCAGAATGGCGCTCAGCCATGCGACGAGCTGCTCCAACCCCTGTCAGGAAGTTTGTCCGCATCGCATCAGTAATTCCCCTGACGAAGTCATCAGCTGGTATTGCGTGAAGAGGTTCACCCAATATGTATGCCACGCCAATGACATTGATCGAGATATCCAAACCGCCAAACTCTGCGAGAACAGCATCGAGATGTGATTCCACAGCCTCCTCGTTGAGCGCATCCACAACGGCAGTCCGTATTTTTCGTCCCCGGGCGGCAAGGGGCGAAACTACTTTTTCAAGGGCAGCTGCCGTACGACCAGCAACAATAACTGTTGCGCCCTGCTCGGCAAATTCAGTTGCAATTGCACTCCCAATATCGCCACCTCCGCCATATATGACAGCAGTCTTTCCCTTCAGCAGCATTGCCATTCCTCCACAGATCTAATCCCACTGAAGACACCCCAATGAGTACTTTGATGCAATCCGGTTGCATGCAGTGCAAGCAACCCTACAACTATAGAGAATCCATGTATCGCTCACAACGAAACCAAAAACACTGCAATGTCCTGGGAGCGGATGCCCATTACTCTCTGTTCACATCTGTGAGGTGGTCCTACGAAATGAGACCACGGGCTAAGGTGGACTCTGGAGTACGCAACAGCAGTTCGGGTGTGATGGATATCACAATCACGGGAGAGCATTGCTGCTAAGTTGATCTCAGGATAGAATTGAGATAGGGGATCACAAATTTGTGGCCAAAATGCTGTGGGATGCGTACATTGCATCGTTTCATTCCGAGAAGCCTGGGATTACTGAGGAAGTCCTTGCACTTTCGTATGATTCAGACGGGATGACGCCATATCAATGGATGGGTGAAACGCTTCCTGAGGGCAGCTCCGTTCTTGATGTTGCATGTGGATCTGCACCACTGCTCCGAACTGGCTGGGGAGGCGACTGGCATGGGATTGACAGATCTCGGGAGGAAATCGCAAGAATCCCTTCGGCTTGGCGAGCTTCTGCATTGATAGGAAGCATTGACAGTCTTCCATTTGAAAGAGAGGAATTCGATGCGGTTGTCTGCTCGATGGCGCTCATGATTGTCGATCCATTCTTCAAATGCCTTGCTGAGATGATGCGAGTACTGAGGAAGGGAGGACTATTCATTGCACTGCTCCCGGGTTCCACTACTGGAATGACAGCATTTGAGCGGATGCGTTGGGGCAGATTGATGCTTGCGCTTCACATTCCACGATTGGCATATCCGAACAGTTCCTACGTACAGCATCTCCCTTCACTGCTTCATACAGCAGGGGCAGACCATGTGACTGTGACTGACAGGTGCTACCGGTACAGCATTGATTCGCCAGCAATGGGAGAAAGGCTCGTACAGTCCCTGTATCTCCCTGGTGTTTCACCCGCTCGGCTGAAGAAGGCTTCAGATCGTGCTTCTCAATGGGTAGGAGTATCTATGCCGCTTCCTATCCAGCAGATTGTGGCTACGAAGCGAGGATGATCAGGGAGGAGGGGTCAATACCGGCACGTATGTCGTGGCTGGTCATCGTGTGCGAGCTCCACACGTCGGATCCTGGTGGAAGGGGTAAGCGGAAATGTGTCATACACACTGATCCAGGTAGGTAGCAGTCTCCGATCAAGTCGCTGACGGAGAAATGCAGTAACTGCTGAGTCATCCCAGAGGGCCTGGCTTTTGGGGATGATGCAGAGCTTGATTGCTTCATCATTGGCAAATCGATGGTCGGGAACGCCGACAGCAGCAGCAGCAGCCACATTTGGATGTTCCAGGACAGCATCTTCAATTATTCTTGGAGCAATCATCTCTCCATGCCTGCGAATTGCTTCCCGTGTACGGGTAATGAAATGGAAGCCTGACGCATCCTTTTTGACAAGGTCTCCTGTGGAATACCACCCGCCTCGATTCCATTGCCCTGTCTCCTGGTCACCAATGTACCTGTCAGCCATGATCTGGGGTTCTGTTGGCTGGAGAAGAAGCTCTCCTGCTTCACCTTCAGCTGCTTCTGTGCCATCATCCCGAACGATGCGAACTGCAAACCGGGATTCCACAGGTTCACCAATGGTTCCCGGCTGCATGGGAAGTTCCCGAGGCATGAACCAGCATGAGGCAGTCTCAGTCTGACCCCAGGTTTCAATGATGGTGCACTGGAACCGTTCCTCAAAGTCGTGCCAGATGGATGCTGGAGTTCCTGCAGTAACGATCCGCTCAAGAGGTGTTTCTCCTTCTCCGCGAAGCACGGGACGACGGTACAGGGTCTCCAGTATGGTTCCAACACATGTGCACATTCGCGCTTTGACCTCTTGAACCCGGTTCCAGAACTGGAAGGGCAGGAATGAGCGATCTATCACTGCATGTGCTCCACGGGTGAGTGCAGCACCAACAGTGCCCTGGCAAGTCACATGTGTGAGTGGTAGACAGGTATAGACACATTCTCCTGGTGACAGTGGCAGAAGCTCGTTGCCATATGCATTCACCCAGGTCCACTCGCACCTTCTGCTCCACACAACGGCCTTCGGTGCTCCTGTTGTACCTGAGGTAAAGAGAATCTTTGATGGCATATCTGGAGATGGGTCAACAGGACGCTGAAGGTGTAGCTCGCTTCCAGTGCGCCCCTGGCCCTCGATGCGAAGAACATCGAATCGTTCGAACACGTGTGGAGGGCTACTGGAGAAAGGAAACATTTCGTGTGGAACAGCAGCATGTTCCTGTACCAGTATTCGCAGCGGCAACGGAGCAAGCAACTCGCGGATAACATTCTTGGGAAGCATTGGATGGATGGGAAGAAAGACAGCTCCGAGATACTCTGCAGCAAACCAGGCAATAATGAATTCGATACGGTTTTCCAGCTGGCATGCAATGATATCGCCCTCCGCTGTACCGTATTGGGCGCAGCCGTTGGCAAAGGCGATGACTGCATCGCGGACTTCATCAAAAGTCCAGGTGCGCGCATCAACTGTGAGAAATGGAAAGCTGCCTCTAATGCTGCTCTGATAGTCGAGAAGCTCTGGGATTCCTGCTACCATTGCTCAGGCCTCATGGAGAAGGGCTGACTGCTGTACGGATCTGCGCATCGATGGAAGTGCAATGTAGATCATGAGCGTGAGCAGCAGGACAATGCCTGCAGCAAGTGCACACCAGGTAAATGGTGCCACAAGCGTGGTGAGCGTAGTCCAGATAATCAGACAAAGTATGGCCCCTCCGACTGTGAAAATGATGCTGTTTCTCACGGGGTGCTGGTGCGTTCGGATGCTCCATGCCATGGCTCCAATGACTGTTATGGCATAGACGACTAGTATGAGATCCGCTCCAAATGTCGCAAGGTCGAAATATGCGTCTATTGCTTTCTGGGTAGCCATTACGGCAATTCCAATGAGGGACATCGCTGACACTGCAGCAAGCGCACCAACTGGCGAGTGGTGACGAGAATGGGTGCGGGTGGCAAAGCTGTGCGGTGCAACTTCGCGTGCAAATGCAAAGAGCAGTCTCGTAGCACCAGTAAAGCAGGCGAACTGCGCTCCAAGTCCGCTGATGAGCGCTGCAACGGTAATGAGGTGCGCCATGGGCATTCCTACGTACGTTCCTGCAATGGTGATGAGGGGTACAGACTGTGAAGCAAGTACAGTTGGTGATGGAAATGCAAGCGTCTCTATCCACGACATGGCTGCATAGATGAGTCCTGATGCGATGAGCGCTATGACAAATGAGCGCGGGATGGTTGTCTTGGGCCGGACTGACTCCTCTCCAAGTGTGGCAGCAACCTCAAATCCTGAAAAACCTGTAAAGGCAAGCACAACTCCAAGGCCAAGGGATGAGAGCTGAAGGTGGTTTGTGGCAAATGGAGAAGTGATGTGGCCACTGAAACCGCCATGGAGGAGAACGGCAATGCCAACAGCAGCGACGAGAACAATGGCAATTCCCTCGAACAGGACAATGAGTGCTGCCGAAAGCCGTAATGCCCTGTAGCCAATGACAATGCTGGCAAAAAGGCATATGAGAGCGAGGAGAAACCACGGCACATTCGGAAACGATGCTTGCATGATGTTTGCATTGCTTGCAAAAACAGCAGCAGCATATGCGATGTAGGTAACAAGCAGCAGGAGTAGTGTGGCAAATCCTGCCAATGGGAAAAGAGCCCTGCCATTGAAGACGAACACGGATCCTGCTGTCGAGGTGCTGCGGGCAAAGACGGAAAATGCATAGCTGACAAACAGCATTGCAACGAGAGCAAGCAGAAACGCGATGGATCCTGCTCCACCTACAACTCCAGCCATGAGTGCAGGGAGGAAGGTCACTCCTGCAGTAGGTGCCTGTATGCCTATTGAATTTCCAAGCGTTCCAAAGAAGCGGATGCTGTCAGGGAGCAGGCTCCTCCTGGAAGCAACACTTTCTTTCTGTGAAGACATTGTGTCCTAACCCCTATTGAATCTGATCGTGCCACTATCGTTGCAGAGCGCAGAATCGGGTTATGTGACAGAGATCACATTTGTTTCGAAATGGTTCATGGGACAATCTGGGCATGAATACTCCCACCTATCATGAGGCCCGCAAACGTGGCCTCCTCTCCAAGATGGAACTGTTTGAGGATATGACCCATGAGGATGTGGAAACCATATCTGCCCAGCTCGAGATGTTCAGCATTCCGAAGGACAAGGTCATCTACCATAGCGGAACGGACGATCTCTATCTCCTCAAGAAGGGGAGGGTGAAGCTGATCCGTACAACGTATGCGGGAGAGGAAACGCTACTCGGATATGTGGAGGCTGGTCACATGTTTGGGATGACTGCGCTTTTGGGCCAGGCACGAGACAATGATATGGCTATTGCAGTGGAAGACTGCGATGTCTGCAGAACGACAACAAGCGCATTCCTCACCATACTGAGCAGGCACCCGAAGCTCATGGCACGGATGATGATTGCCATGGCGAAAAGAATATTCGTGCTGGAGTCGACAGTGGAGGAACTTGTCAGCAGACCTGTGCGATCTCGCGTAGCGAGATGCCTCCTCGTACGCGCTGGAGAATCTCTGCGTGAGCACGATATTGTGCCACTGCAGGGGGTGACGAGACGGGAGATAGCCGATGATGCGAGAACGACACGAGAGTCCGTTTCGCGGTGTCTTCGGGAGTTTGCGGAGCTTGGTGCTGTGGAGTTTGACGGCAGAACAATCCTAGTGTCGGATGGCAGGCTCCTTGCTGAGCTCGCTCGTCAGGGAGATGCAGAGTGAGCACACTCCGGATAGCCGTTATCGGTGGAGGAGCTGCAGGCCTTTCTGCAGCTGAAACAGCACAGAGAATGGGAGCAGCGACTACCCTGTTTGAGAGGCAGAGGCTTGGAGGGGAATGCACATGGTCGGGATGCGTTCCCTCAAAGGCACTTCTTGCAGCAGCCAAGACAGTCCACTCCATAAGGGTACCGGCCGTTCCGGGGATCACTGCTGATTCTGTGTCGATTGACTTCGAAATGATTGTGGAGCATGTGCAGAATGTCATTCGGGATATCGCGCGCACAGAGTCCGCTGAGGAGTATCGAAAGCGTGGGATCACTGTCATTGAGGGCGAGGTTCACTTTGCTTCGTCAAGGTCGCTTGAATGCGGGGGTGAACCGTATACCTTTGACAGGGCTATCATCTGTACCGGATCCGCACCAGCCATCCCCCCAGTTCCAGGAATTGAAGAGGTGCCCTATGTAACCAATGAAACGGTTTTTGGGCTCAAGGAACTGCCAGAGAAACTGCTGATTCTCGGAGCAGGTCCCATTGGACTTGAGCTTGGTCAGGCATTTCGGAGGTTAGGGAGCGAGGTGCACATCGTGGATATTGCTTCTGCAATTCTCCCCATGGTTGCTCCAGAGATTCGAAGCATTCTTCAAAGCTCCCTGGAAGAGGAGGGAGTAGCGTTTCATCTCTCGTCCAAAGTCTCGAAGATTGCAAAAGGCGACCCCTACTGGCTCGCATTTCTCGGAGATGACACTGATCCAGTTCAGTTCACGCACTTGCTCGTAGCTGCTGGCAGGTCGCCACGCTATGGAACTCTTGGGCTTACAGAGCTTGGAGTTGCAGTGAACCGCAAGGGCATAGTGGTTGACGAGGGAATGCGAACCTCAGTGGATGGAATCTATGCTGCCGGTGATGTAACAGGTGTCATGCCCCTCACCCATGTAGCTGCCTATCAGGCACGAGTAGCTGTAGCACATGCACTTGGCAAGCATCGCAAAGCAACATACAGTGCAATTCCATGGGCCATCTATACGGATCCACCAGTGGCTGGAGTAGGCAATTACTCTGAGAAAGAAGGGGAAACGGTACTCCGTCGGAGCTATGAACACATTGACCGGGCCATTCTTGAGAACAGGTTGCAGGGCATCATGCTGTGTGGGCTGAGGGGAAAGCCAGTACTCGGCAAGGCGGGAGGTGGTGAAATTGCCTGGGCTCAAGTTGCTGGGATTCAGGCTGACGAGGTGATCCATGAGTTTGCAATGGCGATGCATACCCATGCATTTGCAGGCCGTCTTGCGCAGGCTGTTCATGCCTATCCAACTATTGCGCTCGGAATACAGCAGCTTGTTGCACAAGCATTTCTTGGTGAGTAGGAAGGACTACTGCAAGTCCTCGTAGACAGTTTCTTCGTCGGAAGTGGTGCAGTACATCGATTGGAGCTACTGAGCAGCCAAACTCAAGTGAGCCAGGATGTTTGAGAAGCACTGAAACGGAAGGTTTTCCGCAACAAGGCACGTTGTACTTGCCAGAGTTGCGATCTGTCGGCAATGAGTGGTGCCCGCTGGGAGACTCGAACTCCCGACCAAGGGATTAGGAGCTCTTTGGCGAAGGCATAGCTTCGGAGGGTCGCGGAAATCGTGACGCCTCCACATCTTACCGTCGACTATCGTGAATGTTTACACAAAATACCATGGAGTTCTGTGTGCAATGCTGCTACGATAGATCTATGAACCGGCGCGCAATGGAATTTCTCATGGCATGGAAGGCGGATCCCCGCCGCAAGCCCCTAGTGGTCCGCGGTGCGCGACAGGTCGGCAAGACGTGGCTCTTAGAACAGTTCGGGGAGACCGAATACGAGAAAGTCGCTTACCTGAACTGCCAGCGGAATCCCGATCTTGCCGCCATCTTCTCCGGGGAGCTGGACCCCAGGAGGATCCTCCGCGGATTGGAGATCGCGGCCCGGACGTCGATTACGCCGGGCGACACGCTTCTCATCATCGACGAGATCCAGGATGTTCCTGCCGCGATCACATCTCTCAAATATTTCCAGGAAGAACTTCCGGACATCCACCTTGTCGCCGCAGGCTCCCTTCTCGGGGTCGCGATCCGGTCAACAGGAACGTCATTTCCCGTCGGAAAGGTCTCCTTTCTCGATCTCCATCCTCTCGATTTCGACGAGTTTCTCCGTGGTGTCGGCCATGAGGATCTTGCCGATCTCGTCCTGCAGCAGGATTGGCTCCACATCTCTTCCTTTCGCGAACGGTTGCTTGAACTTTTGCGCTCCTACCTGTTCGTCGGCGGAATGCCCGAAGCAGTCGCCATGTTCGCGGACGGCACGTCGATGGGCCGTATTCGTGACATTCAGCTCGACATTCTCAGAGGATATGAAAACGACTTTGCCAAATATGCGGGTGCAACAGAAAGCCGGCGCATCTCGCTCGTTTGGGCGTCACTGCCCTCCCAGCTGGCACGAGAGAATAAACGGTTCATTCTCGGGCACATCCGCGCTGGAGCCCGTGCTCGCGAGTTCGAGAGCGCCGTGCAATGGCTACGGGATGCCGGGATC
>DAIDIX010000071.1 GCA_027451645.1 Candidatus Dormiibacterota bacterium
TGCGGGACTTGTGATTACTGCTCTCATCATTCTTGTGGCATGGGAAACACTTTCCCAGATCGGTGGCAGACTGTTTGACCATGCAGATCCTGAAATGCTCCATGCAATTGAGGCCGTTGCAGGGGAAGTGCCTGAGGTGCACGACATCTCTGCAGTGCGAGCACGCTGGATAGGCCGTCGGCTCTATGCGGAACTCAGTATCGAGGTTGATGGAAAGCTCACGGTACAGGAAGCACATGCGATAGGCGAGGATGTCCGCTATCACCTCCACCATGCCATTGAACCTCTTGCCGACATTGTGCTGCATTTTGATCCTGCACATGATTCCCATGCGCATGAGGTTCCGTCCCATCATCAGGGCGATGTGTATCCGCATGAGGAGTCGCACCACCATGTCGACACTGCACTTTCACATGGGCATCACCACGGCCATGGAGCAGGACATGTGCATGCAGATGAGTGAGGAGTACTGAGCGGCTGCTACAGGGAATCCCGGATGCGCTCGACAAGAAAGATCGAGAAAAAGACGAGGATCACTGTTGCAGACACAGTCATTCCTGCTGCAGGACCGTAGGAGCTGAATCCCCCGCCTGCTGCAATGGTACCTACACTTCCAACGAGATTAGAGGGTATCCATCGTGCAGCAAGGGATGATGCTCCGAGAAACGGGATAACAAGGAGAAAGGCAACAGTGAATCCAAGTGCAGGCAATACTGCCCGGAGAAGAGAACTCAGAGCAAGGGACAGGGCAAGTGCGAAGGCGATATACGTGCAGGAGAGAATGGAGCCCAAAAGAACCCTGCCGAGTGCGATATGGCCAAGGAGAAGGGAGGTCTCTCCCCAGCAGAGAATGAGGCCCACCACAAAGGAAACAAGCGTTGCAGCAAGAACTACGAGGTACTTCGGAATAATGAGCTTTCCTGCATTTGGCACCCGGGAGCGATAGAAGAGGGAAAGTCCCCGATGGGCATCCACAGTAAATGGTGAGACAGCTGCAATGATCGCAACAAACACTCCGAGTGCGAGAGCATTGTCCACATAGTAGGCGATGCCGTCATAGGGGTGAGGGGGGAGCACCTCGATACGGATCGATCCAGTCGTTGCAGGTACAAGACGTGGAAGAAAATACGCTGTGACAGGTGCAAGAATGCCCAGGAGAACGAAGACTCCAAGAATTGCGAGCCACCGCTTTGTTCTCACAAGACGGAGCCATTCAAGCTTCCAGCGGTTCATGCCTCATCCTCCTCTTCATCGGAAGCTGGTCCTGAGGGGATGTGACCCACTGGCCGTCGTGATGGCTTTTTCTTCACGGAAGTGATGCTGGAAACAACGCGCTCGAGAATGTTCTCGAGATCGCTTCCCACTGGTTCAAGTGCAACGAGAGCTGCATGGGCACGGGAGAGTACGGGTGCTATCTGTTCCTCTGCATGTGCAATTGAGCTTGCCTCAAGCTCGATCTCGTTGTTTCCATGTTCTGTCACATTGAGCACCCATGGCTGGCTCCGGAGGACAATGGCAACTGCTGCAGCACCACCGTGCAGCCTGATGCGCCAGACAGGCTTTACATGATCCCTGAGGAGAGTATCGAGCTTTCCCTGCCAGATGAGGGAGCCCTGCTGAAGTATCCCTATGTTGGAACAGATGAGCTGCACATCGGAAAGGGCATGACTGGAGAGTATGACACTGGCCCTTCTCTGGTACGTTCCGATGAGGGAGAGGATTTCTGCCCTGCCCTCCGGGTCGAGAGCAGAACAGGGTTCATCAAGGATGATGACGGCAGGATCGTCAATGAGCGCTGCAGCTACAGCAAGGCGCTGCGTCATGCCCCGCGAGAAACCCTCGACCCTCCTGTCCATGGACTCTTCAAGTCCCACCTGCGTGAGCATTGCTGCAATGCGCTCCTCGTCTGCCTCATGCTTCCGGAGTCCGCAGGCAAGCCGCAGCACTTCGCGAGGAGTGAGCCAGGGCTCAAATTCCGGTACATCCGGACAGAAACCGATCCTGCTGCCTGGAGCATCGCGATCGAGAGATCCTTCTGTTGCCTGGAGAAGTCCTGCAAGGATGGCAAGAAGGGTTGTCTTTCCTGCACCGTTTGCTCCAACGAGGCCATAGATGGATCCCTTCGGGATTGCCACATTGACATCGTTCAGGGCAGTTACAGTGCCATAGCGCTTGATCAGGTGAGTTGTTCGGATCATAAAATATCGCAGCTGACAGTTGGGGCTACTCGAGAGTATACAGGCGAAGTGTCACAAATGGGATGCAACGATGCGTACAGAATACACGCACCTTCGGAAGGAAGCTCGTATACTACAACCGTGCCCGCCTCCAACCCAAGTCATGGAGCCCTGCTCGCATGAGAGTGCTCGAAGTCAGAAACCTCAAGACGTATATCCGTCAGAAGAAGCAGTTCGTTCATGCTGTCGATGGCGTATCGATTGAAGTGGAACAGGGGGAGACTCTAGGAATTGTGGGAGAGTCAGGATCCGGCAAGAGCATGCTTGGCCTCTCCATCATGAAGCTCCTTCCACCAGGTGGATACATTCATGAAGGAACTATTCAGCTCAATGGTGAAGACATCACGAAAGCAGATGAGCACCATATGAGGAGCATCAGGGGACGGCATGTTGGCATGGTCTTTCAGGATCCCATGACATCCCTCAACCCGACAAAGAAGATATGGATCCAGATTGCTGAGGGATACCGCCTGCATACGAAGGCCACGAAGAGCGAAGGGAAAGCGCGAGCTCTCGAGGTGATGAAGCAGGTGGGCATCCCCTCACCGGAGGAACGGCTCAACTCATATCCGCATCAGCTGTCGGGTGGACTTCGACAACGCGTCATGATTGCAATGGCACTTGCCTGTCAGCCAGACCTTCTCATTGCTGATGAGCCAACAACTGCACTCGATGTCACCATCCAGGCACAGATACTCGACCTTCTCGACAAGCTCCGGAAAGATCTTTCCATGAGTGTCATTCTCGTGACGCACGATATGGGGGTCATTGCGGGACGGGCAGACAGGGTTGTCGTCATGTATGCAGGGCAGATTGTGGAGACTGCAGCAACAGGAGAACTGTTCAGCAACACGAAGCACCAGTACACCAAGGCTCTCCTTGAAGCCATTCCACGACTGGACGATGATTCGAAAAAGCGGCTCTACAGCATTCCCGGTCTTCCACCGAGCCTTCTTGATCCGCCAAGGGGCTGTCGGTTCGCACCACGATGCCGGTTTGCAACAGAAATCTGCCTCTCCACAGAACCGAAGCTCACAGATCTGGGAAACGGACACTCATTCTCCTGCCACCACCCCGTAGCAGAGTCCGGCTCCAATGGAGCAGTGGCACAGGCATCATGAGCATGACATCACCTACCGAAGCTGCAACTGGCCCAATCCTGGTCGTTGAAAATGCTGTGAAGGAGTTTCCCCTTGGGTCAACTCTAGCGGGGAAGGCGAGTACTGTGGTCCATGCAGTGTCCGATGTCTCATTTTCCCTCTCCCGCAAGGAGACGTTTGGGCTTGTCGGAGAATCGGGATGTGGAAAGACCACGCTTGGGCGACTCATTGTGGGACTGGATACACTCACCTCAGGTGAGATCCATATTGAGGGAGTTGAGTTTTCCCGTCTCCGAGGAAGAAAGCTCAAGGAGATGCGGCGGGAAGTCCAAATGATGTTCCAGGATCCGTATGCATCACTGGATCCACGGATGCGTGTAGGCAACATTGTACGTGAGCCGCTTGCTATCCATCGGCTGGGATCGAAACAGGAGCAGGTTGCCCAGGTGAAGGAGCTTCTCCATGATGTCGGTCTTGGAGAGGATGCAATGGACCGTCTTCCCCATGAATTCTCTGGTGGGCAGCGACAGCGGATTGGACTTGCCCGGGCCCTTGCCCTGCGCCCGAAGCTCATCGTGGCAGACGAACCGGTCTCGGCTCTTGATGTGTCCATCCGCTCGCATGTGCTCAATCTCATGAATGACCTCCAGCAGAAGTATGGACTCACGTATATCGTGGTCTCGCATGACCTCTCTGTCGTTCGGTACATCTCTGACAGAATCGGCGTGATGTACCTTGGGAAGCTCGTGGAGATTGCACGGAGTTCAGAGATCTACACGTCACCAGCACATCCCTATACGAAGGGCCTGCTTGGTGCCATTCCGATACCGGATCCGGAAGTGGAACGGAAGAAGAGTGTCCTTCCCATTACAGGGGAGATACCCTCTGCGATCAATCCTCCATCAGGATGCAGGTTCCGTACGAGATGTCCATATGCAAAGGACATCTGTTCAGCAGAGGAACCAGTTCTCCGGGAAGTAGCTCCGAATCATGTAGTCGCATGTCACTTTCCTCTCACGGGTGAGCCATCCCGAAGTGCTGACGAGAAGAGCGCTACTCCGACTTCGTGACGTGCGGGAACCGTGTGGGCAGTGCAGCATTTCACAACGACGTGGAGACACATTGCCGAACAGTGACGTGTTACTGGATTCTCCGCTCGAGAGCGCTGCGGAGAGCATCTCCCACAAAGTTGAATGCGACAACAGTGAGGACAATGGCTGCACCAGGGAAGTAGATGAGCCACCAGTACCCTGCCAATGTAAAGTTCGTTCCCGAAGCGAGCATGTTGCCCCAGTTTGTTGCAGGCGGAGGGATTCCGAGCCCGAGATAGCTCAGTGCTGCAATGAGGAGGATGGCATCAGCAATCTGGAATGATGCATTCACCATGATCGTGCCAATGGTGTTCGGAATGATATGGAGGAAAATGGCCCTGAAAGGACTGCCTCCCATCATGCGAACAGCCTGTACATATTCCCGGGACTTGAGGCTGAGCGTTTCTCCCCGAATGAGTCGGGAAGGAACAAGCCATGCAACGAGAGCAACAACAAGAATAAGTATCAGCGGTGTGATGCTCACAATCGAAGCTATGAAGAGGGCGAGAAAGAGCGAAGGGATGGAGAGGAGAGTATCAACGATACGCATCATGACTGCATCGACACCTCCTCCAAAGTAGCCTGCAATCGCTCCCCAGATCGCGCCAAACATCGTGGCTATGAAGGCAGCAAGAAAGCCAATGATGAGGGCAGTTTGACCTCCAACCATGAGACGGCCAAGAAGGTCATACCCGTTCTCGTCTGTCCCGAGTGGATATCCGGGAGTGCCAGGCGGGAGGTGAACAGTATTGAGATTGGTATTGATCTGGTTCGTGTGGTACACAAGTGGACCGACAAAGCAGAAGAGCGTAATCAGCACGAGGAAAATGATGCCAATGATGCCGAGCTTGTCACTGAAGAAGGCTTCGACAAGAAGTCGGAAGTTCCCCTTTGACTTCGTATTTGCAGATGCAGTCTCAAGAGCGGCAGGAGTAGTGGATGCAGTATTCATGGGGATTTCAGCTATAGCGAACTCGCGGATCAATGATTGCGTACAGGATATCGGCAAGCAGACTGCCGAAAAGGGTGGCAACAGCCACAAGCAGCACTGTTGCAAGAAGAGTTGGGTAGTCGGACGACTGGGCTGCCTGCCAGAAGAGGAGTCCCATTCCGGGGTAGTTGAAGATGGACTCGGTCAGAAGAGCTCCTGCGAAAAGGGCCGGGAGGCTGAGTCCGAGAAGGGTGATGATTGGGATGAGCGAGTTGCGGAGTACATGACGACTCAGGGTCTGGAACGAGGAAAGTCCTTTTGCACGAGCTGTTCGGACATGGTCCTGAACAAGATTGTCCATGACTGCAGATCGCTGATATCGGCTGAATTGCGCAATGGTGATGAGGGCAAGGGTGATGACAGGAAGTGCTAGTCCAGTGAAGAGCTGCGCATCAAATGCAGGTTCTCCAAGATTGCCCTGGGGGGCAGTGGGCGGGAGCCACTGAAGCTGCACGCTGAATATGAGTATGAGCACGAGTCCAAGCCAGTAGGGAGGCATGCTGTAGAAGAGGAACGAGAAGGCAGTGAGCGTGTAGTCATCCGCCTTGTTGTGGCGCACACCCTGAAGGATGCCAACGGGAACTGCAATGATGAGGGCTACAAGATATGAGGCTCCCATGAGTACGAGCGTCTTTGGAACATCCGATGAGAGAAGAAGCGATACTGGCTCATTGAATCTGTACGAAAAGCCAAGATTGCCGTGGACTATGCCATTGAGCCACACGACATACTGCACAAAGATGGGCTTGTCGAGTCCAAGCTGATGGTTGAGGCCAACGATATCCTGTCGTGTAGCCTTGGGTCCAAGGAGTGCACGGGCTTCTCCACCTGGAATGAGGTGGAGAAGCAGGAAGACGAGGATAGTGACGCCAAAGAGGACGATGACTGCCTGTATGAGTCTGCGAAGGATGTATCCAATCACAGCAGAAGTATACGTCAGGTGCTCTGCAACGTCTCGCATTCCGGCGCATCTGTGACACGACAAAAAAAAGGGCCCCGATTGCTCGGGGCCCTCCAGCAGCAGAACTCAGGGATGAACTGGACTAGTTGAAGTACCAGTTCTCCGGGTTAAGGTTGAGCAGGGGATCCTGCGGCATTGCACCCTGAAGGTGCGTATTGACTTCTGAGAGCTGAGCGTATGCAACAGGAAGCCAGATTACGGGGAGGGTCTTCGCCATGTAGTCCTCGTAGTTCTTGAGATCCTGGAGCGTGCCGCCAGCAAACTCCGTCTTCTTGATGAGCGAATCCGCTGTCGGGTCGCTGTAGCCGCCAGAGTTTGAACCTGCACCTGTCTGCCAGAGCTCATCGCCAGTTGGGTAGAAGTCTGGAGCATAGATCCAGCCACCACCCCAGAATGCCATGTCCCAGTTGCAGGGAGTTCCTGCAGTACAGGGAACTGCATCCTGAAGCACCTGGTCAAAGGGCTTGGAGGAGAGGTTGAGATGGATGCCTGCCTTGCTCCACTCCGACTGAAGCTGCTGGACTTCCTCAGTCACTGTCTGAGCACCAGTTACGTACTCGAAGTTGAAGGAAAGCTGTGCTCCAGATGGGATTCCGGCACCGCACTGGTTTGATGCGGTTCCCGGATTGGTGCAGACATCAGTTCCGTTTGCATTGATCTGCCAGCCGTGGCTCTTCAGAAGATCGGTGGCTTTGGCAGGATCAAATGGATACGGGTTGTTCTCTTCAGTCTTGTCCACAAACTGTGATGCGGGCTTGACAGGGATTGGCCCATACGTTGGATAGGCATACCCGTTGAAGATGTTCTTGATGTAGCCCGGCTGGTCGACAAGCATCTGCATTGCCTGGCGGACATAGAGCTGGTTGAAGATTGGGCCAGTCTTCGGATTGCTGAAGTTGAGCGGGAAGTAGGTGATCTGCCATCCTGCCCATGGAGCAAAGGTATATCCGTTGACGTTACGGGAGTTCGTGTCCTGTGCAGGAACGAAACCGTAGTCAATCTTCGTGCCGCTGCCAGGGTTGCGGAGCTGGTTGAACTCAGCGGTATCGGTGGTGAAAGGAAGTTCAATGAATTTCTTGATCTTCGCCTTCACAGGACCGGAGTATGCAGAGTTCGGCACCATGGTGACCTGTCCAGAGGTTGTGAACCCGGTGAGCTTGAATGGTCCATCAACTACCTGCCAAAGCGGGTTCGTTGCATATGTGGCAGTATTCTTTGCCTGTGCAGCGAGGAAGTTGTACACCTGGAGTGCTCCAGCGGGAGTCGTGTCGTAGTTGCCAACAGGGCCAGTTGCGCTCGTCTTGTCCCATGCATGCTGCGGGAGCGGGTTGAGCTGGCTCAGCTGGTTGTACGTGAAGTAGTTTTCGCTGAACGGCTGGGTCAGATGGAGGACAATCGTTGAGCTGTTCGGAGTATCGAAGCTCGCGATGTTGTCTGGAAATCCGCCAGGAACATATCCAGCCCAGTTACCGGTATTTGCGGCAACTGCTGCCTTCACAAGGTTGATCCAGAATGCCACGTCACGGGAGGTGACAGGCTGTCCATCAGACCACTTGTAGTTCTTCATGGTGATGGTGACAGTCTTGCCGTCTGGAGAGTACTGGGGTGCATTTGCAAGGCTGAGATTCTCGTTGAGCTTCACGGAGCCATTGCTGCCAAACCAGTACAGAGGACGGTACAAAAGCACCTGGAACTGGTTGATGTTTGCAACGCTGAAATATTGCAGCGATGCAAGCGGGAAGATGTAGTTTGGCGATGTTGAGCGCGTGCAGCCGGGCG
>DAIDIX010000072.1 GCA_027451645.1 Candidatus Dormiibacterota bacterium
ATCATCAGTCATCCCGAGTGGCCACTGCGCATTCTTGGTGCTGGTGTCCTCCGGGTCAAGCTTGATGTCAAGGCGACGTATGTCACAGGTGCAGCACGAAAGCAGATTGAAGAGCTTGGTGGCACAGTAGACATTCTGCCTCAGCCAGGAACTGGTGAATCCGAGGGAGTGGAGACTGCTGAGTGAGCATGCTCGAGGCGCTCAAGCGTGCGTTTGCACTTCCTGAGCTCCGGAAGAAACTGCTGTTCATGGTGGGAATGCTTCTTGCATTCCGTGCACTTGCTGCAATCACCATTCCTGGAGCAAATCCGACTGCACTGCAGTCCCTTTTCTCAGGGAATACCTTCCTTGGACTGCTCAACATCTTCAGTGGCGGTGGTCTGAGCCAGTTCTCCATCGTCTCGCTTGGTCTCAACCCGTACATCAATGCGACGATCATGCTGCAGCTCATGCAGCAGTCAATACCTCGTCTCCGGGAACTTGCCCTCGAAGGGGAACAGGGATCGAGGAAGATCAACCGGTATGCGAGGTGGCTCACAGTTCCGCTGGCACTGCTACAGTCATACGGCGTGATTGTTCTTTTCGAGAACAGTCAGGTTCTTCCCTCAACGACATCAGCTGCAACAGTGCTGACAATCATGCTCATCCTCCTTGCGGGAACACTGATCACAATGTGGCTCGGAGAGCTCATCACTGAGTACGGCATTGGCCAGGGCATTTCACTCATCATCTTTGCCGGCATCATCAGCCGGGTTCCATTTGCAGTTACAAGCTATGGATCGCTTGGTGGCGCACACATCATCCAGATCTTCGGAATGGGGGTGATAGCCCTTGTCGTCATAGCACTGAGCATTCTCATGCAGCAGGGTCAGCGCCGCATTCCTGTCCAGTCCATGACACGCGTCACGAATCCCCGTTCAGGAACAGCACAGCGTGCGAACCGCACAAACCTTCCCATACCGGTGACTGCAGGCGGTGTCATCCCGATCATCTTTGCAGTCTCATTCATGCTGTTTCCTTCCACACTTGGATCGTTCGTGCAGAATGCACCGGGGTGGCTCGGGGATCTCGGAAAATGGTTTGTCGCAAACTGGAGTCCTAACGGGGGACCAATTGTAACCCAGATCATCTACAACGTCTTCTATTTCGTCCTCGTCATTGCATTCACCTACTTCTATGCTGCAACGGTCATCTTCAATGCGGATGACATGTCTGACCAGCTCAAGCGAAGTGCAATGTACGTTCCCGGCATCAGGCCTGGACCACCCACTTCACGGTATCTTGCCCAGGTACGAAATCGTGTGGTGTTCGTTGGAGGTCTGTTTCTTGCTGCAATTACGGTAGTACTGCCGCTTCTTACGAGTGTCATGACAGGGGTGTCGACAACATCCCTGTATCTTGGAGGCACATCAATACTCATTGTTGTCTGGGTTGCCCTTGACACAATGCGCCAGATTGAAGCACAGTTACAGATGCGCGATTATCAAGGATTCATACGGTAGGGAGCCGCTTCCACCATGAAGCACTACATCATCTGTGGTCCTCCAGGAAGTGGCAAGGGGACGCAGTCAGCACTGCTAGCAGCCCATTTCCACCTGCGCCATGTCAGTACCGGTGAGCTGCTCAGGAAGGAGATTTCGGAGCAGACAGAACTTGGGAAGACTGTCGAGGATCTCATGAACCGTGGGGAACTCGTTCCCGACTCCTACATGCTGGCAATGATCCGCCGAGTCCTCCTCGAGACTGAGGGTGTGGAGGGTGTTCTCCTTGATGGGTATCCCCGTACCAAGCCACAGGCTGAGGGACTTGCAGATCTTCTGAGAGAGCTTGGCATGTCCATCGATCTCATTGTGCACCTCACTGTGCCAACCGATGTCATACTCGAGCGCATCCAGCACCGAGCCACAGTCGAGGGCCGTTCGGATGATTCCGTTGAGGTGCTGAAGCAGCGTCTGAAGGAATACGAGGAAAAGACTGTTCCAACGATTGAGTACTACCGTGCTGAGGGGGCACCGATGGTAGATGTTGATGGTACTCCCGATGTCGATACAGTGACTGCGCGTCTCATTCATGCGATAGGCAAGGGGAACCTTGAGGAGGGGCAGCGTGCGGGGCGAGAGCTTTCGACTGAAGAAGCCTGATGAAATCGAGAAGATGGCCCGTGCAGGGGAGATCCTTGGAGCATGCCTAGAGCATGTTGCCCAGCACGTTGCACCAGGGGTAACACTCAATGCCCTCGACAGTGTGGCAGAGACATTCATCCGTGACCATGGCTGCATTCCAGGGTTCATCGGATATGACGGCTTTCCAAAGTCCATCTGCATCTCCGTGAACAACGAGGTTGTCCATGGCATACCCTCAGAGCGTGCAGTCGAGGATGGCGATATCGTTTCGCTTGACTGTGGGCTCATCCTGCAGGGATGGTGGGCTGACAGCGGACTGACTGTTCCCTGTGGCAATGTATCCGAGGAACTGCAGGATCTTATCACGGTGACCCAGGAAGCACTCTACCGGGCAATCGAGGTGGCACGGCCAGGTGCACACATCGGCGATATTGGGCACACAGTGCAGTCGTATGTCGAGTCACACGGGTATTCCGTGGTGAAGCACTATGTTGGCCATGGCATTGGGCGGGACATGCATGAGCCACCACAGGTTCCCAACTATGGGAAGCCGGGGACAGGCAATGAGCTGAAGCCTGGCTACGTGATTGCGATCGAGCCCATGGTGAACATGGGAGGAGACGGTGTCAGGACACTTCCTGACAACTGGACTGTTGTCACGCAGGATGGCAGCTGGTCCGCCTATGCAGAGCATACGGTTGCGATCACGGAAGATGGTCCCCGCGTGCTGACTGTCCGTCCAGCAGAGCGGAACGTGCTTGCAGCAAGGAAGTGTGCTGTCGGCTGAGTTCCAGTGGATCTGCTCAGCATGCTGCAGGCATCAGATGTGCTCGATCAGGGCAGTTGCTGTTTCACTGATCACGACACCGTTTGGAACTAAATTTCCCAGTACGGGCGTGAGTGGCGTATAGACACAGTCAACAGTGACCTTCACCATGTTGCCTGCCTGAATGCAGCTGAACTCGGTGTAGCCGGACTCCGCCTGGAAACCGTCTGCCACAGTGTATGATCCGCACTCCTGCATCGTATCTCCACTCGTGTCGTAGTACGTGATGGCAAGATATGTGCGGTTCGGGCTCCCACTGGAAGACGTTGCATCCTGATTGAGGATTGTTGCGAGTCCCTCGTCGGATATGATTGTCTGCTCGATTGTGTCGGAGGCTGGAGGAGTGGCATTCGACCACTCGATGGCATGGACTGCAGCATACCGTGCTCCTGCCTCTACTGCATTTGCTGCTGAGAGCTGCGTTGTGTAGAAGAGGGCAGTATCGAGGAGAATGAAAATCGTTGCAAGGAGTATGGGGGCAATGAGTGCAAGCTCGACAGCTGCCTGAGCCCGATTCCGACATCGAGGAGAGTGAAGGCGTTTCATTGGATGACAAACTCATAGGAGGTGGATATGGGAAGTCCACCTGAACCGATTCCACTGAACACATTGATGATGGCTGGAGTATAGGTGACTTTTCCCACAACCTGGACAAAGTAACCGGGTTGTGTGCAGTCTGTTTGATCCCCGACAAATCCCCCAGAAGCAGTGTATGTGCCGCAGAGTCCGCCATCCGGGTAGTAATAGTTAATGGTGATGGCGTCTGCAGTGAGACTCGTATCTTCAGCGTAGGCAATGCCCTCAATGGAATTGGCATCTGGTGGACTGTGTGTGCTGAAGGATGTGGGATTGATGCTTGCATAGCGGCCAGCATCTCGGACTGCACCGTCCTGGGACGTGATGCTGTTGAAGAGGATGGAGACATTCACTGCACCAAAGAGGAGAAGGAGAATGATGGGAAGGAAAAGGGCAAACTCGACAACAGCCTGACCTGATTCCCCGGACCTGTGACGAGGAAGATTGCGCTTCCTCATTGATATAGCCACTCACTCTTCGTGATGCCATTCACATAGTTCGCGCTTTCGTTGTACGAAACAGTGATGGTCCCGGATCCCTTTGCAGTCACGCCCCCAACATCGATGATTGAGTTGAGGGAGGTTGTTGCACCGGAGTTTCCCTGGAGATGCAGTGTTGATGATGGTGCGTAGATTGTTCCCGTGAGGCTAAGTGTTCCTCCGCCGGTGAGATACAGGTCCTGTGTGTCGCTTGGATCCTGGTAGATAAGGAGTCCCTGATAGGGACCGGAAGTTGGAGGGGTGAGGTTGATGTTTCCTGACCCCTCGATCGTGAGACTTCCCCAAGAAGAGCTTGAGGAACAGGGATTCGGGAAGTTGCTGCACGTGAAGTACAGCATGACACCACTTCCTGTGAGGTTTGTTGTTGAACTCACTTTCATGTTGCCCGTGATGACATAGATGCCAGGATTCATCGTGACAGTACCAGCACTGCCGTTCAGTGTAAAGCTGCTGTAAACTCCAGGATTCATGGTGCTACCGGAGACGGAAGCGACGGATGGACAGTCTCCATAATAGGAGTCCCAGCCTGAAGGGTATGAGCAAGTAGGAGGTGGAGGCTGCGCAACAGGATTGGGAAATGGGGGAACTGTGATGGGAGGGGAAGGATTGACTTGTCCAGATACAGAAGTGGAACCACTCACGAAAATATTTTGTGCGGAAATCATGGCACTTCCTCCGACAGACAGGTTGCCTGCAGTGTAGATGTTCGTGCCACTCACAGCAATGTTGGGATTGCCACTCTCCTCAAGATCACTGCTGTCATTCACTGTCCCGTCCACGCAGAGTCCACACTGTATGGTGAGTGGAGCCTCTGCTGTCGCAGCACTTGTGAATGATTTCCCGCCAAACGCTGCTGAGAAGAATGAGGTAACGCCGATGGAGACTGTTGCCTGGATTTCGACTGCAGTACCGGTATTGACCAGCTTCGTCGTGAGATCTGACGTGGGGATTCCATTCGCCTGCATGATGGGGGCTGCATACTTGCTTGTTGCGACAGTGAGGTTGTCACCATTGTTGAAACCATATGCGATGCCAAGCGCCACTGCATCAGCAGTACTCTGAGCTGACTCGCGCTGGATTGTACCCCATCCAGTGTTTACAGAGAGTCCAACCACGCCGATGAGTATGAGTGATGTCATGGCGAAGATCACCATCGACTGGCCCCGCATGCCCTGACGACGTGCGTTTATGAGGTGAGGTCTGCTTGCATGCACAGCCATACTGTGCCCGGAGTCATGAACCGGAGGGAGAGACATGTCCTATCCTTCAAGAAGTGATTCCACGCGCCGAATCGTCACATTCCATTGTTGATCCGATATGCACTCCGGGACACGGATGTCGCATAACGTGCGACATGGCTGTTACAGGATGTCATGAGGAACGAAACGGCAATGGAATGGGTCATGTGACGGAATTGTTGCGAAAAACAGACCAATTCGGTTAGAATTCAAGTACAAATTGAATTGGGTGTACAAATTAGTACCCAATATGAATGGGGGGGTGCCATGCGTACTGTTTCCAGTACCAGTCGGTTCAATGCAACTCGACTTGCCAGAAGAGGAACACTGCTGTTCCAGAGTGTGATGGGATTCGCACTTACTGGGCTCCTCGTACTCGGATGTGCTGGTGTCGTATCCGCAGGCAGTGGAGGAAACAACAACAGTGGTGACGTATGGCTGGATGGTGTCTCCGGCATGACAGATCCAGGGCATGAGCATGACCCGCATCTGGGATGCCCGCCAATCATCTATCTCTATGGCAGCAAGCTTGCTGACTCGTCAGGCTATTTCATCATTGATGGCTGGAACGGAACGGGGTCTGGCACAGGTGACATCAAGACTCTCACTGGCAACTTTGCCAGCGACAATGCTGCAGCTCCGGGATACCATCAGGATCAGGCGTGGCCAGGAACAAAAGCAGCTCCTTCTGAGGCAGCGTGGACAGTCACGAAAGGAACGGATGTCATCGCACAGATCGACACTCTAGTTCTCGTAACGCATGCCCTTGCAAATGGTGATGTGCCAAATGCCATACAGGGTCTCCATTTCAAGCTCCAGTACAGCATGGATCCCCAGAAGCACAAGACATTCTGGGTTGACTGCAATCTAGTTGTTCCAACACCAACACCTACACCTACACCTACACCAACACCAACTCCAACACCCACGCCTACACCAACACCAACACCAACACCAACACCAACACCAACACCTACACCAACGCCAACACCAACGCCAACACCAACACCAACACCAACACCAACACCAACGCCTACGCCTACACCTACACCAACGCCTACACCAACGCCTACACCTACACCAACTTCAACACCAACGCCTACGCCTACACCAACGTCTACACCAACACCAACGCCTACTGGCACTCCTCTGCCGACTTTCACACCTGCACCCTCGCCGACAGGTGGTGTGCTCGGCATCTCGACTGGCGGTAATCCGGCTCCTGGAGATCCAGCATCTGGCGAAGTACTGGGAGCTTCAGTTCCTGCAACGGGACTGGGCATGGGAATATTCATTGCAATCGCACTTATCCTCAGTGGCCTGATGCTGACAAAGACTACTGGATGGAAGAAGAAGTAGCCCTAGTCATTTTGTGAATACAAGGGAGGTTCCACTTTGGGGCCTCCCTTTTTTCATGTGGCATGGGACTGGTCGAGCGTGCCAGAACCCTTGCAGCAAGTCGATTTGCTCTTTGGCTGGGCAATTCAATATAATTGGTAGCACTGCATCCGAACGGGGGTGTGAGGATGTGAGGCTGCGGAACTTCCGCAAGCCGTGTCCATGTGTGAATTTGATATGGTGAATCGTGAACACCTTGAGGAAGGCACAATCATGAAAGTTCGAGCATCAGTCAAGCAGATGTGTGAACGATGCAAAGTCATTCGTCGCCACGGCGTAGTCCGTGTCATCTGCACAAATCCAAAGCACAAGCAGCGGCAAGGTTAAGAGGAAGGACGAGTGGCACGTATCGCTGGTGTTGATATTCCGCGCGACAAGCATATTGTCGTGTCGTTGACATATATATACGGTATTGGACAGACGACAGCCAAGCACATTCTTGAGCGTGCACGTCTTGATGAGGATACACGCACAGGCGATCTGACAGACCAGCAGGTTGCCCAGCTTCGGGATATCATCTCGAAGGAGCTTGAGGGACGTGTTGAGGGAGATCTGCGACGACAGGTTGCAATGAACATCAAGCGTCTCATGGATATTGGTTCATACCGGGGCATTCGGCACCGTCGTGGACTTCCTGTCCGTGGTCAGCGTACACGAACGAATGCTCGAACTCGTCGTGGACCCCGTCGCACTGTCAGTGCAAAGAAGAAGAAGTAGGGTAAGGGAAGGACATGGCAAAGAAGAAGGTCGTACGTACACGTCGTCGCGAGAAGAAAAATATTGTCATTGGACAGGCACATATTCTCGCTACGTTCAACAATACGATTGTCAGCCTCACCGACCCGCAGGGCGCTGTACTCGCATGGAGTTCAGCTGGGGCTCAGGGTTTCAAGGGCTCCCGCAAGGGAACTCCATTTGCAGCCCAGGTGGCAGCAGAGAATGCTGCGAAGCGTGCAATGGAGCACGGACTCAAGAGCATTGAGGTATTTGTGAAGGGACCAGGCGCAGGACGGGAGGCAGCCATCCGCAGCCTGCAGTCCACGGGGCTTGATGTAACAGCAATAACTGATATGACACCCATTCCACACAATGGGTGCCGGCCGCCAAAGCGGCGTCGTGTGTAGCACAAGAGGAGTAGGGAAGGACAATGGCGAGAGAAACAGGACCCGTATGTCGGTTGTGTCGGCGTGAAGGGACGAAGCTATTTCTGAAGGGCACGAAGTGCTACAGCAGCTGCGTCCTGGAAAAGAGGAACGGCACTCCTCCTGGACAGCACACAACACCATCCCGCAGAAAGGTGAGTGACTACGGCATCCAGCTTCGGGCAAAGCAGCGTGCTCGCCGTCTGTATGGTGTTCTCGAGCGCCAGTTCCGCATCTACATTGACAGGG
>DAIDIX010000073.1 GCA_027451645.1 Candidatus Dormiibacterota bacterium
CGCAGCAGGCCCAGTTCAACCGGTACATCAGGGCATTTCTGGCTGCGCATGCGTACAGGAAGATCCTCGATGTGGACGGGGTTGAGCTCTACCTTCCTCCACTGGCATCCCGCCTGGGGAGCACAGCCTAGCCTGACTGGGACGTGGAGTGGAGCGCTGCATCAAGTGCCCTTGCAAGATCATCGATGAGATCCTCTGGCTCCTCAATTCCGACACTGAGCCTGACAAGATGGTCCGTGATGCCAAGTGCTTCCCGCTGCTCCTGGGACATGGCACCATGCGTCATTGCAGCAGGAAGCTCGATGAGCGACTCGACTGCACCAAGCGATTCCGCACAGGTGATGATGCGAAGAGTTTTGAAGAAGACATCGCAGTTGGCATCGGGCACGAGCTCGAACGAGATCATGGCACCACCCCGGCCCTTCCAGAGTGCTGCAACAATCTCATGGCCCTCGTGGCCGGGAAGACCAGGATAGAGGACACGGGCTACACCCGGCGCATGTTCAAGCCAGGCAGCAATAATGGCAGCTGAGGCGTTCTGGCGTTCGACACGGAGTGCGAGGGTCTTGATGCCGCGCATGAGGAGCCAGCAGTCGAATGGAGAGGGGACTGCACCAACAGCATTCTGGAGGAAGCGCAGCTTCGCTGCAAGCTTGGCATCATTCGTAATGAGGGCACCCCCAACAACATCGCTGTGGCCACCTAGATACTTCGTTGCACTGTGCACGACTACATCGGCTCCAAGTGCTAGGGGCTGCTGGAGTACAGGAGTCGCAAACGTGTTGTCGACAACGCACAGACCTCCCTTCGCATGGACGATGTCTGCAATCTTTGCAATGTCCATGATCTTGAGGAGAGGATTCGTTGGAGACTCTATCCAGCACATCACTGTTTCTGGAGTCCAGGCACGAGCAACCTCTTCAGGATTGCGCGCATCCACTGCAGTTGTCGTGATGCCATGATCTGCAAGCACACGGTCAAAAAGCCTGTGGGTTCCGCCGTAGAGATCATCAACAGTTACCACATGGTCACCAGGTTTCAGGGCAAGGAGGAGAGTCGTCTCGGCAGCAAGTCCTGATGCAAAGGAAAGTGCATGTTCTCCTCCCTCGAGTGCTCCAAGCACAGTCTCGAGAGTATGCCGGGTGGGGTTGTCAGTCCTGCTGTACTCATAGCCACGATTGTGGCCAGGCGACTCCTGGGCATATGTTGTTGCGAGGTGTATTGGGGGAACGACTGCTCCAGTACCTGCATCTGGCTCCTGTCCAGCATGGACACACGTTGTTGCAAATTCCTCAGTCATTGCCGTGCACCAGCAAGCCGGGTGAGGAGACTCGGGGCAGTGCAGTCTGCAAGGGTGAGGAGACCTATGGGAGTGGGCCCATCCACGACAACGCATGGACGGGTTTCCGGGTCGTCAAGCAGCTGCTGGAGCGCATCACTGATGGCAAGTGTCCGATCCATGGTGGGAAGTGGGGGAGCAGCAGCAGCAGTGATGGGAGCAGTGGCAGACAGCCTCCCATCGAGCATTGCCCTGTAGATGCGTTTCCTCTCCACGGATGCATACGGCATTTCAGACGGATCGTGGGAATGGCGAAGGGGAAGGTGTGAGAGGGCATATCGGTCCATGAGGGAAAGTGCACGGTCAACCTGGTCCTCATCCTCTGCAGCAACATACGGGGGATGGGTTGCAGACCTGTGCTGGAACAGATCTGCAACGACCTCCGGAACCTGTGAGGCAAGGTATCCGTGAGCTGTCATCCAGTCATCCGAGAAGATCTTGCTGAGGTAATTCCTTCCCGTGTCAGGAAGAAGGACCACGATTGTTGCATTGGCATCGCACTCGTGAGCATACGCAACTGCAGCATGGACTGCCATTCCTGCAGAGCCTCCCACGAGCATGCCTTCCTCCCGGGCAAGACGCCGTGTCATGACAAAGGAATCCTGGTCTGTCACCTGGATGATCCTGTCCACGAGGCTCCCTGAGTAGGTGTCCGGATAGAAATCCTCTCCCACGCCCTCGACCACATAGGGTGCAACAGGTCCGGAGTAGATCGAGCCCTCAGGATCTGCACCGACAATGGTGATACCGGGATTCTGCTCCTTGAGATATCGTGCTGTGCCACTGATCGTTCCACCTGTGCCGATTCCTGCAACGAATGCAGAGAGTGCACCACCAGTCTGATGCCATATCTCGGGACCCGTTGTGCGGTAGTGGCTCTCGGGATTTGCAGGATTGAAGTACTGGTTTGGCTGGAATGCTCCAGGTATCTCCCGTGCAAGCCGGTTTGCAACCTCATAGTAGGATCGGGGATCCTTCCGATCGACATTCGTGGGACAGATGACAACTTCTGCTCCATATGCCTCGAGGAGACGGATCTTCTCATCGGACATCTTGTCCGGAAGGACAAAGATGCACCGGTATCCACGGAGCGCTGCTGCAATGGCAAGTCCATGTCCGGTATTGCCCGATGTTGGTTCAATGATGGTGCCACCAGGGAGAAGCTTCCCTTCCTGCTCTGCTGCCACGATGAGGGAAAGCCCGATCCTGTCCTTGACACTCCCACCTGGGTTGAGCTGTTCCACCTTTGCGTAGAGCGGAACAGGAAGTCCCTCGCTGATGCGGCTGAGCCTGACAAGAGGGGTATTGCCGATGCAGTCGAGAATGGTGTCTCGGTATTCCATGCCTCACATCCTACACATTCTCCCCGCTCCACTGGACAGACGGTGCATGGCGTGGATGTTGTCGCAGTCCATCCGCCTCAGGTACCATTCGTAGAGAGGAGGGGGAGCGTGACGACGACGGGCGAAGTGTACCGAGCCCTGCATACTGCAGTGGAACGTGTGACTGGATGTGCATCGAGATCCACAGGCACAGACATCATCGAGCATGCACCTGCCTTCCGCAGGTGGGCATGGCTTGATGAGGAGACTGGTCGGGTCGCAGTGAGCAGGAAGCGAACGGACGACTGTATTCGTGAAGCGCTCGATGCCCGGATCGGAAACGGTCCATCTCCCAGGAATGCTGGGGATGATGCATTCGTTCATGCCCTGGATGCTGTCCTTCATGCTGAAGTCCTTGCACTGTATCGCGAAGCCCCGGATGAGCCGGAGCCACACTCCGTTCTCTACCAGACAGGCTCCTTCACAGTGGTGAACGGTGCTGTCCTTGCTGTTGCCGATCTCATCCGCGAGAGCGTGTATCAGGATCCGGAGCTTGCACGGCTGTGGCCGGATCTCGCAGTGACAGCCCGCATTCCCTACATGGCAGATGCGGAAGCAGTCATGGTCGGCATCTGCAGCAGCATTGCCCAGGAGAGCGGGACGACAGTGCTTTCGGAACTCACACGGCTTCTCGTCCATCCGGGAGCAAAGATTCCGTATCTTGTCCTGAGGCTTGCGGACGCGTTTGGTGTCTCCATTGTTCCCGGGAGTGAGGCGAATCTCCAGATCGATGCAATTGAGCAGGTACTCCTTCGGGCCATTGGAAGTGTTGAGGCAGCTGTGAGATACCCTGGTGGGCCAGCAACGGATGATGGCAGCTATGGACGTGCAGCAGCAGACAGATGTGCCACATCGGTGCAGTCCCTCATCCGCATTACAACACCCCTGCCAGCTCCAGCACGGGCAGTATGGACAGGGACTGCACAGGAGCCCTCACCATCATCCCGGAAGGAAGCCCCATCCATTGCTGGGACACTACCCTCATTCGAGGATTTTCTCGAACGTTCCCGGAAGGCAGTGGAGGAGCTGTTCGGAGCACATGTCCATGTCCGGACGTACGTCACTGATTCAGCAATTTCTCCACTTCGAGACAGGCTCAGGGGCAGTGTGGTTCTTGGCAGGTACCGGTACGGAACATCAAATGGTGGCGAGCTGACACTGGATGTGAAGCGGACCACCCGCCCCATCAGGTCCTTTCTCAAGAGAGTGAAGAACACTCCTGTGCAGCAGAACCTACCTCTCAGGAACGGTGCTGTGGAAACATACCGTGAGGCTCTTGCAACAGTACTCCATGAGCACATCCATGCACTTGGTCCAGACGACTCCTTTGCCATGCACGATGCCATGAACCGTGCACTCCATGGAGGAAGGGTCATCGATGAAGGACTCACAGAACTTGCCACTTCAGTATTCATGGTCGATTTCCTTCGCGCTCTGGGCATTGCAGGACTCCATGAGGACTTCCAGCAGGAACGGAGTGAGGGAAACTACCCGGCCGAGACTGCATTTGTCCGTGAGATAGTTGGCTACCTTGCTGAACGGTACACAGAGGATCCCCGTGCGATTCTCAAGCAGCTCGTCACTGTCGGATCGGAACATGGTCCACTGCAGCGCATGGCATATCTCATGTCCTATGCCAGACCAGTCGACACGCATGCAGCACGGGATGTGGCTGCAGGCATCATGCTCCGCCATGCACGGCGTGTGGAACACGTTGTCTCACGAAAGAACGACCTTTCATACAGGAAGCTTCAGGAACTGGGACGTGTGGAAGGAAAGCTCTGTGTGGGCGAACTCGTGAAATCCCTGACTGCTCTTTCAGAACAGCAAGCTGCCCGCAGCACCATTGCGGACAGCGGAAGTGTGGGGCTTGGGGCAGCATGAGCCGCATCGGTTCCGAGGCAAGGCGTCTTGCTGCAACGCTCCTTCCATCCCGCCGTACCGATGCTCTTCCCTCGCCAGCACAGTGTGCAGCCATCCGGAAGAAGCTGGACGAGCTTGTTCCTGAGGATGCATTCGATGAGGAGAGCATCCGTGAAGCATCAGAAACAGTGCTGTTCATCGAGGAGCGCATTCCATGACTGCTCCTCCACGCACAGCATCTGAGCTCTACCGTCGTACCCGAAAGGCAGTCTGCGCACTCACCTCCTCCACATCGCCAGTACGGCAGGTACGGAGCATTCCGGATGACAGACTCTCCCCATATCATGCTGGCTCACGCTGGGATGGGGAAACTCGAACTGTCGAGATTGCACGGAAGGGGGTTGCCAGGGACCTGAGAAAGCTCCTTGACACAGGACAGGAAGGAGATATCGCCTCAAGCCGCATTGAGGCAGTGCGCATGCGCAGTGCTTTCGCGACACTCATCCGTGGCGAGCTTGCTGCCATTGCCGAATCCCGCAACGGGAGGAAGACACTTCCATCCCGCCCAGGTGAGGCCACTTTCCGTGAGGGACTTGTGCAGGAACTCGCTTGGGAACTGACGAACGATGTTGCTTCCATGACTGCCTGCGACACGCTGCATCGAGAACTCACCGGGGTCGTGCACGCAGGGGGAAAGAGGGTTGCAGGTGCTGCAGCACGAGCGCTGTGCCAGCAGATAGCGGAACAGCGCAGCCTGCTGTACAGGGACGTGCTTGTCAGGATTCTTGCAGCACCGGATGGGGATCTCCTCCATGCATGTGCTGAGCTTGCAGTACCCGGGGAGGTGGCCTCCCGAGAGCTTCTCGTTGAGGGAACTGCAGCAGTCATGGCAGCTGCACTTGCATACGAGGAGTACCGGACAGTTGGCCTCAACACCAGGCTTGCTGATGCGTATGGAGCAATGCTCGGTTCGACTGCTGCACGACGGAGTGCACGGCTCATGCATGAGTGGAAGCTCCTCAGTGCACAGGCCGGAACTCCCGTGCCGGATATCGGACCACTCCCCGGCAGGAAACGTGCAGTGGTTGATCCCAGGCTTGGACTTGTTCCCATGACTGACATCACTGTCGAGACGCTCCTGACATGTGCACCGCTCTGGACTGAGGAGGTGCTTGGGGGAACATCGTACGTGCGGAACGTGTCCGTGGTGACCGGACTCAGGAACAAGGGACGGCCCGTACATGGCCTCTTCTGGTTTGGAGCGGGAGAGAAATCCGGACTTCTCGAAGTGGATCACGATGCAGTCCTCGTTCCACTGCAGAAGCTTGCTTCCTGGTGTCAGGAGAGCAGCGCAGCGACTGTTCCCCAGGATGCCTGGCATGATCTGGTCGCAATGAGAAGTGCGCTCCGCATTCTCTTCCATGAGGAGATCCATGCAGTTGGTCCAAAAGCGAGGGGACGCATGGCAAAGGACTGGCATGCAGTGTTCCCAGGTGCACGTGCACTGAGGGAGGGCCTTACGGAACTTGCTTCATCGACATTCCTTGACAGTTTCCTTGCTGCATCAGGCCTTGCTGCACGGATGCCAGAGCTTCTCGAGGTGCCAAACAGCGAGGTATACGTTGGTGAGACGACCATGGCTGCAGTCCTTGTCGAGGAGGCAGCCAGGCGGACAGGGCAGGAAGCCCAGGAGCTGCTCCGCACGCTTGTCCAGTCCGGGGGTGCTGACATTCCTCTCGAGATTCTTGCTGCCGCCTATGTCTCCTCTTTCGATCATTCCCGTGTAGCTGTAGGCAGTACTGCACAGGGTCTTGTGCGCATGGCACTCGAGCAGGAACTTGGTCGCCTCGACTCAATGCTCCATACTGCCTCAACAAGTGAGGAACTCGTCGAGCTTGGCAGAACATGTGGATGGAGTGCCATCAGGAAGATCGATCTGCTTCTTGCATCATGTGCCAGAAGCGGAACTGCCATGCCTGAAAGGGACGAGGCTGCCGATGTCAGCGGTGTTGCCTGACGGAAGTCAGGAATGCTTCTTCACTGACGATGTGATGCAGGCTTCGAGCTCACGGACGCCTGCTGCTGCGCCATCAGGGTGGTGAAAGACGGATGTGCCTGCAACAAGGGTTGTTGCGCCAGCAGCAACAGCATCAGCTGCTGTGGCTGCAGTGATGCCGCCATCGACTTCGATATCTGTAGTGCGTGAGCAGTCAGTGAAGTGCTGTCGCAGCCGTTCAATTTTCCTGAGCATGGAGTGGATAAACTGCTGTCCACCAAATCCGGGATTCACTGTCATGACGAGTGCACAGTCGAGAAGCTCTGTCACCTCGAAGAGGGCTGTCACGGGAGTTCCGGGATTGACTGCTGCTCCAGCAGCGCAGCCGAGTTCCCGTATGGTCTGCAGCGTACGGTGGAGATGGGGGGAAGCTTCAGCATGGACAGTGAGTCCAGCTGCTCCACACGCTGCAAACCGCTCAAGATGACGCTCCGGCTCAACAATCATGAGATGGAGTTCAAGTGGCAGTGCAGTGAGTGCATGGAGTCGCCTGACTGTATCGAACCCGAAGGTGATGTTCGGTACGAACCGCCCATCCATGATGTCGACATGGAGTCGCTTCGCACTGCTTCCCTCAAGTGATGCAACTGCAGATCCGAGATCGCATGGATCTGCAGCAAGAATGCTGGGTGCGATGACGATGGAAGCTGCGTCACATGGAGAGTTGTGCATTGCCACGTCTCCATGATTGCACAGGAGAAGCAAGCTTGCTCATCAGCGACAGTGCTGTGAAACTCCTACGAGATGCCCCGGTCCTCGGATCCGCCTGGGATGATGAGGCCACTCGGTGTCCGTGCTGGAAGGCTGGATGCAGTTCGTGCAGCAGTCCTGCGCTGTGGCGTCGATGACTGTGGAGCTTGCCTGGTTCTTGCTGTCTGCTGGCGTGGACGAGGTGCTGGTGCCGGACGTGAAGGAGCAGTGGGCTGTGGAGCTTCCTGCTGGCGTACCTGTGGTCCTCCAACATCTGGTCCATCATCGTAGTGATGGTAGTGGTGAACTTCCTGAGCTGAAGTCTGCTGTGCTTGATTTTGACGTGAGGCGTCTTCGAGCTTCCGCACTGCCCACGAATATGTCTTCTTCGCAAGTGGTCCAAGCACAACAGCAGAGAACGGGAATGAAAGGAGCGGTCCTGCAGCTGCCATTGGGCCTATGCCAACCACAAATACCAGGGCATATGCCCATGACGGATAGCCGCCAGATACCCATTTTGCAAAGCGCTGTCGCATTGTCGTTTCCCCCCGACTCCCAGTGTGACTTCATCGTGTGGATGGGCACACGTCTTTCATCATCATACGGAATTGGGGAAAGACACTGCGGGGACAATGTGCGCGTGAATGTGGGTGAAGAAGCAGGCTGTCCCGATGCCGAATCCAGCGGACCTA
>DAIDIX010000074.1:0-6794 GCA_027451645.1 Candidatus Dormiibacterota bacterium
GGACTGGACCAGGGCACACGACGTGAGCACTGCATCCGAGCAGTTGTGGATGCAGCAGCATACAGGACACAGGATGTTCTGGAGCACATGGGAATGCATGCAGCAGGGAAACTTCACGAGCTTCGTGTCGATGGTGGCATGACAGCGCTTGACTACCTCTGTTCAACGCAGGCCACTCTGAGCAGTGTTGTTGTCCGGAGATCCCACACACGTGAGACCACAGTCCGTGGAGCAGGTCTCCTTGCCCTCGTTGGCGAAGGAATCATTCCGGAGGTGGATGGTGTTGCAGAGGATATCGGACGGCAGGCCGACGTATTTGAACCAGATGCCAGGGATCGTGCCCGCAGGGCTGCTGACTACACTGCGTGGAAGGCTGACAGGGATCTTCTCCTTTCACGGAGCGGGCGGATGCCCAAGGGGTAGGCAAAGGAACTGCTGCTTTCCTACAATACGCATGTTGTGGAGGGGATCTCATCGCCGCGGATTCCGCGGATCGCACGTCGTCAGTCCCGGCAGAAGCCAGGGACCAGTGAGGGCAGTTCATGCCCATCGTCTGGACTTTCAGGCAGCTCGAGCCTTGCACGAAGTGGACGTGGTGCAGTCTGGAATGGAACGGGAGTGGAATTCGCTGTCTATGCGGAAGGGAGCGGGCCAGTAGAGGTTGTCCTGTTTGATGAATCGCGGAAGGTGGTGTCAACTCGCGTTCTCCGAAGCACAGATGGCACTGTTCATCGACGCTACGTGCACGGTATCGCTCCAGGAACCCGGTACGCATTCCGTATCGGAGGTCGGGATGGACAGCTCCTTGTGGATCCCTATGCCACTGCTGTGGACAATCCTGGCGTATCACGGGATGCCTCAGGCGCACTATCCTGCAGCTTCGATGCACATGGAAGATATCAGGGACCACTTGCAGTCGTGACTGACTCCGCATATGCATGGCGACATCCCTCGCCGCGGCAGGGCTCACGCCCGCTCATTGTCTATGAGACGCATGTCCGGGGATTCACCAGGACGAACCCTGCAATTCCAGCAGAGCTCCAGGGAACGTATGCTGGACTCGCTCATCCTGCAAGCATTGCGTATCTCAAGAAGCTCCATGTCACTGCAGTTGAGCTCCTTCCCGTGCACATGTACGTCGACAGGCCATTTCTCACAGCAGCAGGAAGGAGGAACTACTGGGGATATGATCCTGTTGCGTGGAATGCTCCCGAGGGCAGGTACAGGACTGGCTCAAGGCCAGAAGCGGTTGTGCGGGAGTTCAAGGAGATGGTTGATGCACTCCATGGTGCAGGAATACGGGTCATCCTTGATGTTGTCTACAACCATACTGCTGAAGGTGGTGCAGATGGACTTACCCTCAGTCTGAAAGGACTCGCTCCATCCACGTATTACCATAGGCGTGGCCAGCAGTACTGGGATATCACGGGCTGTGGCAATACTGTGAATGTCTCCTCCCCAGAGGGCCTCAAGGTCGTCCTTGACAGTCTCCGGTACTGGGTAGAGGAGATGCATGTCGATGGCTTCCGCTTTGACGAGGCTCCAGCACTCTTCCGGAGCTCGCCTGCTGAACCCTCTCGATGGAATGCCTTTGCGGATGCCGTGTATGCGGATCCCGTGCTGTCGAAAGTCCTCCTCATTGCAGAGCCGTGGGATGCAAGTCCGACAGGGTACTGGCAGGGCCGGTTTCCACAGCAGTGGATGGAATGGAATGGCAGATTCAGGGATGCTGTCCGTGACTTCTGGAGAGGCGCAGCACCTGGAGTATCAGAGCTTGCAACACGGCTGGCTGGGTCAAGCGACCTGTTCAGGGACCGTGGTCCCCAGGCAAGCGTGAATTTCATTGCATGTCACGATGGCATGACTGCCAGGGATCTCGTTTCGTATGAGCGGAAACACAACGAGATGAATGGTGAGAACAATCACGATGGTGCGGATGACAACCGCTCGGCAAACTATGGCGTTGAGGGTCCGAGCTCGGATGCAGCACTTGAGTCATTCCGGAAGCAGCAGCAGCGGAACCTCCTCGCAAGCGTTGCACTTGCCCAGGGAACGCCGATGCTGCTTGCTGGAGATGAGCGGGGAAGATCCCAGATGGGAAACAACAATGCCTACAACCAGGATTCGCCACTCTCGTGGATTGACTGGACACAGGGAGATCCTGCACTCGAGGCATGCGTTGCACGTGCATTCGCACTTCGGGCTGCACATCCTGCACTCCGAAGGCAGACCCACTTCACTGGGGAGACGTGCTTCTGCGGAAGCAGTGCGGATGTTGCCTGGCGAAGGGAGGACGGAGCTGAGCTTACAGTGGACGACTGGAAGGATGCCACACGGCGGAGTCTTGGCATGCAGATCCATGACCATCATGGAAAGCAGCTGGATGAGATGTACATCGTGGTGAACAATGGAGACCATGCTGCTGCATGGTCGCTTCCTCCAGGCAGATGGGAAGCAGTCCTTGATACAGGAAGTGAAGATGGTTCTCCGTCCTCCCAGCCGGGGGACAGCAGGACTGCAGTGACAGCTGCTCACAGTATCCAGGTGTTTGCACGTCCCAACGGGAAATGAACCGCTTTCTCGCAGCAGCACTCACTGTGATGGCTGCACTTGTGCTTCCTGCCTGTGGCAGTGAAGGAAGCGTGCTGCATGCAGGAATTCCCGTGATGACAGTCGGAGGGGAGCTTCTTTCCGATGGGGTGGACAACGTTCCTCCCCATATCGACTTCATCCTCCATGCAACACCGGAACCCGCATATGGTGTCACTGTTCGGATTGATTCCCAATCCCTTCAGGTGACATACAGCAGCGGCAGCATAGGTGCCCGTGCGCCACGGCCATTGCCGTTTGGCAGCACGCACCTTCTTTCAGTTCACCTTCCCGGGATTGGTTCAGAGCAGTATCACATCACCATAGTTCCTCTCACCCAGTGCTTTGCTGCATGGTTCCAGAATGCAGCTGGCGTGCATACCATTGACATCTCCTTTTCCGGAGCGCCTGTGCAGTCAGCGCTCACGCAGTATCTTCCATCAGGGAGCATCGTGTGGCGCTCCCCGAGTGAGGTAGTTCTCCATCCAGCATCAGGTACTGTCGCTCTGCACTTTCCCTCCAGTCTTCCGACAGCCCATGGAGCACATCTCGCAGCTTCTCTGGTCGAGACCATACGCACGTGGAGTGCCAGTCCCGGGCTCCTCTGGGATCCTGCACTTCCCAGGCTTCCGAGTGAGAAGGTCACAGCCTTCACTACAGGGGGGAGTGCAGCTCTGGCATCGCTTCAGCACGTTGCCAGCTCTGTGAGCATCCTGGATCCTGTAGGACTCTCCCTTGGAGGAGATGGATCACTGCTGGGGAATGTCTCCAGCACAGGTGCTGCCACTGCTGAGGTACAGCACATGGCCGTGATGCCTGTGATCCAGAATGCATTTTCGGACCCGTCAGGCATCGAGGCACTTCTCGGGTCAGGCGTGCTCGAGACCCAGTTCATTGACAGTGCACGCTCACGTGTGACTGCAGGCAGGTATGCAGGCGTGAATATCGATTTCGAGAACATTCCCCCATCCCTTCGTGATGAGTTCACTGCATTTATCGGCGAGCTTGCCACTTCCTTCCATGCTGTGGGAAAGCAGGTGAGCGTGGACATTCCCGTGAGCACCCTCGGGAGTCCCAATGCAGCGTATGACGATGCTGCGCTCAGCCACGAGGCGGATGCAGTCATCATCATGGCCTACGATGAGAACACGACACCAGGAGTCCCTGGTCCTGTGGCAGGGGAAACATGGGTATGGGAAACACTGGCAGGCATGCTGCCAGGAATGGCAGTCTCGCATGTCGTCCTTGGTCTCCCGCTCTATGGACGTGTGTGGAGTGGCACTGAGGTCCATTCCTGTGCAACTCCTGTCTGTGAGGGGGAGGTGCTCGCTCTTCCAGATGCGTTCATAACGGAGGACTTTGCAGATCCATCAGTGCTTCTTGCGGGAACGGATGCCTCAGGAGCTGCAGTGACTGCTGCAGTGAGCACAGAGGAAACGGTAGCTGCTGCTGCAATTGCTGCTGCACGGAATCATCTTGCGGGGATCGCAGTCTGGAGCCTCGGGGAGGAAGCCCCTGGACTCGCCCTGCCCTGACCTATGACGGGTGGGCGTGGGGAGGGGAGTCGTTTCCCAGATCGGGAAGGTCGAGCGTGTTGATCCAGTCGCGGATCTGGGATAGCCGCTCATCCGATCCCTCACCATCTCCGCCTTCCTCATCCTGGTCATCATCGCTCGGGATGATGCCTGCCTGATCCACTACAGTCTGGGCAACAAGTATCTTTGCATCTACTCGGACTGCTATGGCAATAGCATCGGATGGACGTGCATCGATGGCAATCGTCTTGCCATCCCCCTCAGCAACAATCTGTGCGTAGAACACCTCGCCTGAGAGTTCAGTCACGACAATCCTGTCGATCCGGACATGGAGAGTCTCGAGCATGTTCACGATGAGGTCGTGGGTGATGGGACGCTCTGGAGTTATGCCAGTGATTTTCAGTGCAATGGAATTCGCCTCGCTTACTCCAATCCATATGGGGAGAAAGTGGGGTCCATCAGTCTCTTTCAGGATGACGACATGCTGTCCACTCGACATGTGCACACGAATGCTGTCCACAGTCATCTCAACAAAATTGTCCATTACTTAAGATCATACGCGAGATGCAGAATGAGGATCGATTTCTCTGAGATGGTGCTGGCAGATCGGAAAACCCCGTAAACCGATACCATAGGATGATGGAAGAACCCCTCGATCTCCTTCTCATTGATGGGCATTCGCTCCTCTTTCGGGCGTACTTTGCGCTTCCTCCGCTGACAACACCGGATGGGACGCCTGCGAATGCTGTGTACGGGTTCGCCTCCATGCTCATGAATGTCATTGCACAGCAGCATCCGAAGGCTGTCATTGCTGCCTTCGATCCCAAGGGGCCAACCTTCAGGACAGAACAGTATCCAGCCTACAAGGGACATCGGCCACAGGTGCCGGAGGATTTCGTTCCACAGACTCCGATGTGCCATGAACTCGTTGCTGCATTTGGCATTCCTGTCATCGAGATGCCCGGGTATGAGGCGGATGATGTGATTGGCACACTGAGCCGGGAAGCGATGGAAGAGGGGAAACGGGTTGGAATTGTCACTGGTGACATGGACTCACTGCAGCTCGTTGATGATCATGTGAGTGTACTCAGCACGAAAAAGGGCATCTCCGACATCATTGTCTACTCGCCGAAGGAAGTCGTGGAAAAGTATGGGTTCGGTCCGGAGTACGTGATTGACTACAAGGCGCTTGCTGGCGACTCAAGTGACAACATCCCGGGCGTTCCCGGCATTGGCCCCAAGACTGCAACATCGCTCATCACGACATGGGGACATCTTGATGACATTCTTCGCGCACGAGATTCCATGCCTGACAACAGGACCACACGCCTTCTGCGCGAGAATGAGCATCTCGCACGTGTCAGTCTGGATCTCGCCACGATACGGAGGGATGTCGATATCCATCTTGCGGATATCGAGAGTGCATACCACCCGAAGCCACACGAAGTGGCAGAGGTGTTCCATCGCTTTGGCTTCCGCTCTCTTGTGACACGCCTTCCCAATGTTGGCATTGAGCCCACTGCAGAGGAACGAGGTGGAGAGGAAGAAGGAGAGCGTGAGGGAATGCGTCCGTTTTCTCCCATCGTGCTCAAGGATTGTGGCGTTGCATCAGAGGAAGATGACTGCACCGCCTTCAGGGAAGCCCTTGCAGATGCGCATCAGGACGCACTCCGGATTGCCTATCACGGTTCAGGTAGCCACTGGATTCTTGCACTGACGTCCCCTGCAGTAGCGATCTCATGCTCGTTTGACTTCACACTTCTGGGCAGGGAGGAGCAGCAGGAGTGCGTGCAGTCGTTTCTTGACTGCGCACGGCATGGAATTACGAATGATCTCAAGCTTCTTGCCAGAGTGGTGGACCATGCATCCGGTGTGAGAACGTCCGACTGGAAAGTCTGGGATGATGTCGTACTTGAGGGACATCTTGCTAGCCGACAGGACCGTCTTCCATCCCTCCTGCGGATGGTGGAGGAGGAGAAGGGAGAGGAAATTTCCAGCAGTGAGGATTCGGATGATGGGCAGCTTGTGCTTGCAGGCCATCTTCCTGCTTTCCATGCAGCAGTGAGAGAACGCCTTGCGGACGAGCACATGGAGGACCTCTACCAGGAGCTCGAGCTTCCCCTGGCTCCCATCCTCGGGGAGATGGAGGAACGGGGGATTCTCCTTGATGTTCCCCTTCTCAAGACACTCAGCAGCGAGATGTACACGAGGCTCACTGCACTTGAGGCATCAATTCAGGAGCATGCGGGCAGGACCTTCAATGTCGGCTCGACACAGCAGCTAGCGACAGTGCTCTTTGACGAGCTCGGACTTGCTGCAGGCCGGAAGACAAAGACAGGAAGAAGCACTGATGCAGAGACACTCGAGATACTTCGGGGATCCCATCCCATCATTGAAGAGATTCTTGAGTGGCGTCTCCTCAGCAAGCTCAAGAGCACCTATGTGGATGCCCTTCCTCTCCTCTCAGACAGGGAAAGCCGTGTGCATTCAACATTCAATCAGCTCGGAGCAATCACGGGCCGGCTTTCGTCTACAGATCCGAACCTGCAGAACATTCCTGCACGGACGGATTGGGGAGGCAAGATCCGCTCCGCCTTCGTTGCTCCTGAGGGATGTACCCTTCTCAGTGCGGACTACTCACAGATTGAGCTCAGGATCCTTGCCCACATG
>DAIDIX010000074.1:6804-7983 GCA_027451645.1 Candidatus Dormiibacterota bacterium
AAAGAGGTAGAGCTTTATATATGCTGCTATAGTATGCCGTATGATCGATACAACACCTTATACAACATCACCCCTACCTCCACACATACCACTCACAGGAGATGCAGTGACCCCGGACATGCGGCGCATTGCGAAAGTGGTGAACTTCGGCATTCTCTATGGGCTGTCCGAGTTCGGACTTGCACGGGATACACGAATGACCCAGGCAGAAGCCCGTGCATTCATTGCACAGTACTTTGCCAGGTTTCCTGCAGTGCAGGGATATCTTGAGAGCGTCCGTGAGCATGCTCACAGGTACGGCTGGGTAAGCACGCTATTTGGCCGGCGTCGGTACTTCTCGGAAATCAACTCGAGGATCCATCAGCGGAAACTTGCCCAGGAGCGGATGGCAGTGAACATGCCTCTGCAGGGCACTGCTGCAGACATCATCAAGAAGGCAATGATTGGCATGGAACAGAGCCAGACAGCCCGTGGAACACATGAGCGCATGCTTGTACAGGTGCACGATGAACTTCTCTTCGAGGTTCCTCTCGGGGAACTGGAGAAGGTGCAGAATGATGTCCACAGCATCATGGAGGGTGTAGTCGAGCTCGAGGTACCCCTCCTTGTCGAGGTGAAGCAGGGTACGCGGTGGGGTGCAATGCATCCCGTTCCACGAGGGTGAGCAATGCCAGAGCTCCCCGAAGTAGAAGTCATTGTCCGTGAACTGCGGGAAACCTGCCCTGGCAGGAAGATCACTGCAGTCGAAGTGTTCCGTGGCGATGTCATCCGCCATCCTGCTGGTGATGCATTCATGGAGCGGCTCACAGGAGATGAATGGAAGGAGATCACGCGTCATGGAAAGTTCATCTTTTTCATTGGGACTGAGACGATGGTGGTTCACCTTGGGATGACTGGACATCTCCGTCTTCTTCCTCCGGGCGTTCCACTGGCATCCCATACCCATGTCGTCATTCATCTCGGAAGTGACCGTCTTGCATTTGATGATGCCCGACGGTTCGGAAGGATCGCTCTTGGCCCACAGGAGATGCTCCTGCATGTTCGTGCACTTCCCAGGCTCGGCGCTGATGCACTCGATCCGGAACTCACAGAAGAGGCATTCGAGTCACTCTTTCGTCACCGGCACCGTTCCGTGAAGTCAAGCCTTCTCGATCAGGGAATCGTTGCAGGGCTGGGGAA
>DAIDIX010000075.1 GCA_027451645.1 Candidatus Dormiibacterota bacterium
GGAGCTTCTGGGCGGGGGCCAAAAGGAGCTGTGATCTTGGATCACGTCCCTGAGTTCCGCGCGAGTAGCCACAGTGTGGCTGGAGCCCGGTCTGGGCGGACAGCCGGCCCTCCCTGGCCGATGCCCAGAATCGGCTCCTCGCGCCTGACAGCGAGAAGAAGTGCCGCAAGGCGCTCATCATCGGCCATCGCGGTGCTCGCGATGGAGCGAAGAACCGATGGCATCCGACCGCAGCTTCCGGCACCTGCCCGGCGGCGGGTCGGTGTCGGGTCCCTCTCGGGTCAGGGCCACAACCGCGGTTATCCGCTGAGACCTCCTTGCACCCTCGGGGCGGATCTAGATGGCGGCATTGGGCCGTGTTCGCGCAAAGCCAGAGGCGGCCGCGACTCGGGGGTGGGACGAGCGGTGTGTGGGATACGGAGGTATCCCGTGGAACGTTGGGATCTCCCGGGGACCAACCGCTGTCGTTGAGTTCCAGAGCGGGAGACGAGACTCGAACTCGCGACATCCAGCTTGGAAGGCTAGCGCTCTACCAACTGAGCTACTCCCGCAGACGCACTGCCAGAATGCAGTGTGACAACCAGTATTGTACAGGATTGATCTTCAGTGCTCGCACTGCGTTTTCCAGGGCCAGGCATTGTCGCAAGAGTCCACGCTTCTGTACGATGCACGTATGACATCACAAGATGCAGCGCATCCTGAACTTTCCGGAAGGACTGTTGGGCAGGGACCACCGCTCGTCATCCTTGACAGCTTTGGCAGCGAGTCCGGCTGGTACCGTGCCATCCTGCCTGCACTTGCTTCCCGGTACACCTGCATCGTCGTCGATGCTCCTGACCCCTCAGCTGGATGGAGCGTTGAACAGGTAGCACTTGGCCTTCGCGCATTCCTTGCCTCCTCGAGGTGGACAAGCGTGAACATCATGGCGTTTGGTGCAGGAAGTCCTCCTGCACAGGTATTTGCCAGTCACTGCCGTGACCGTGTGCGGTCGCTCGTTGTGGTGAACAGTGCTCCCCAGGCCCCAGGAGAGGAGGCATCGGAACACGCCTTCCATGTGGCAGCAGGTGCACTTGGAGCAGCACTGGAGAAAGGCTCGGCATCCCTGGGCAGTGGCGAGGAGTCTCAGCCTGGAGCTATACAGCTCATCCGGAGTGCGCTCCGTGTTCCCGGCATGCAGACACTTCGCGGCATTGCCTGTCCAACGCTCGTCATTCATGGTGGAAAAAACAGGAAGGTCCTTCCAGGAGTCGGATGGTGCATGAAGCATGCCCTCAGCATGGGATCTCTCCAGTTCATCGAGGAGGGCACACATGGATCGCTCCTTGGAGGAAGCGAGGCACGGGACCTCCTCCAGTTCGTCCATGCCTTCCTCAATGTGCATGCACTCAATGAGCCTGCGATCGGGCGGCGTTCTGCTTCGACATTCAGCAGGGAAGAGCGGTGGGTGCGGCATGTGCACCGGCAGCATGCGAGGAAATCCGGCATCCAGGCGAGAGCAGCATCACTGCACTGACTGCCACAGGAGAAACCCTTCGTGATGTGGCAGGAGGCACGTACAATGGAAGGCGCGGACAATCTCAGGGGGAGGGAGAATGAGCGACGAAACGACATGTGTCTTCTGTGAGATGGTTGCAGGACATGTTCCATGCCACCGCATCTGGGAAGACGAGCAGCACCTTGCCTTTCTCTCAAGCTTTCCGAATACGGTTGGCGTGTCAGTAGTCATACCGAAGGAGCATCACGAGAGCTACGTCTTCCGTGTGCCTGAGGAAGTTGTCGCACGTCTCATGCTTGCAGTGCGCACTGTGGCACTTCTCCTCGATGCGACCTTTGAAGATGTTGGACGGTGTGCCATGGCTTTTGAGGGATTTGGCGTAAACCATCTCCATGCAAAAGTGTTTCCCCTCCATGGCACGAATATTGGACCGTGGAGAAAGCTCAGCAGACCCCAGGAGCGGTTCTTCGATGCGTACGAGGGTTTTGTCTCGACTCACGATGGTGCTCCCTGGTCCGACGAGGATCTCGAGAACCTCGCCAGGGAGATCCGAGGCACTGCAGCCTCCCGTGGAATGACACCAGCTTCCTCATGATCTGCAGCCGTGGTGCGAGGAGTGGGAAGCTGCCTCGTGTGCAGAAACAGGCAGCAGCATCTGCATCCGGAGGGCAAGGGATCGGGAGGACACAGTCATGAATGAGGAACTCGAGCGCGAGGCACTGGCATGGCACAATGACGCATCAGCATTTCTTGCGGACACGTGTCTTGTGGACCTTCTTTCGCCATATGGACGGGTAGTGTTCACGGGAAGCTATGCCTACGGCTGCATGCTTGGAGGTGACATAGACTGCTATGTCGTGGCAGATGATCCACCATCGAGGGAGCGGGCTCTTGGTGCAGTGGAGGACCTTGCTGCTTCGAAGAAATGGAATGGCATCATGCTTTTTGACTGGGAACAGTTTTCCGCATCGCTGGACAAGGGATTTCCGAGCGCATACTACGTTGGACTGAAACAGCCATACCGCTCCTTCCGCTGGACTGTGGACTGCTGGTTTCTTACAGAGGAGCAGTGTGCTGCGTACACGCATGAGTGGATTGTCGAGGGAATGCATGGAGCTTCCCTTGAGGCAGTGCTCCACCTCAAGGATGCGAAGCGTAGCGGCCTCATCAAGGGATCCGGCTTTTCCATCTACACTGCCGTCATCCGTGATGGAGTAGTGGACATTGATGCGTATGAGACGTGGTGGCAGACGGTGTGGCGGGAACGCCAGCACGCAGGAAGCTGGGAATGAGCCTTTTGCGGAGTGCCAGCGATGGAGGCATTGCACCTGCGCTTGCAGAGATGCCTGAATCATGGACATATCTCTGTTCTGGTGCAGAGTCCGATGTGTACCGGCTCCCTGGAATGCCGCCACGCATACTCCGGACAGGTGCTCGGCTCGCAGCATATGAACGCGATGCAGCAGTGCATGTGCTGCTTGGCCAGGCTGTTCCCGTGCCGGAAGTATATGCAATCGGGATCATGGAGGACATCCCGTACTGCATCTCAGAGGAGCTTCCGGGGATGCCGTATGCTTCTTCTTCGGAGCAGGAGCAGCATGAGTCATGTGGTGCAGTCATTGCCCTACTTCAGCGCATCCATGCTGCAGGATGGGAACGGAGTGGTGGAGGAGGTGATGCTGCCATCCGGAGCGGGTATGGACCACTTCGTGCAGACGGGTCAGGATCGATGCCCTCGTGGGATGCGTGGATGAACGCTGTGCCAGCGGGAAGTGGAGAGGGTCTTGGAATACCATTGCGGAATGCCATCATGGAGGCGATTTCCCTCAAGGCACCACGCAATCGTCATGATCATGCACTCGTGCACGGGGATTACGGCTGGAGCAACACCCTTGTCTGTGGTGGCAAGGTCACTGGTGTTGTTGACTGGTCGACAGCCATGTATGGAGATCCGCTCTACGATGGTGGACGGATATATTTCTGGAGTACATGGGTGCTGCCATGCATCCGTGACCTGTGGACGGAATACCTCCGTTGCCATGGCAGAGAGGACCGGTTCTGGGACAGGATATATGCCTCTGCACTCAGGTCTGCTGTGCGGGATGATGCGGATACAGTGCGGGACCATGCGAAGGATCTCCTGCCCTGGGTCCGGGCCCGTGCAGAAGTGCTCCTTCAGGAGTGGAAAGACCTGTAGCGTGCCAGGGCGTCTCCTGGCAGGTAGTGCCACAGATGGAGCAATGTCGTGTATCGTTGAAAGAGCTGGTGCACTGAGCAGCCCAGCATGCAGCAGGAGGTTAGAATATGCATCGTCGTCTCGAACTACTTGAAGAGAAGGGCTTCTGCATCCTTCAGGACTATACGGGTACAATGCCAGATCCCAGCGAGTGGGAAGGGCTTGAGTACATGGACTGGAAGAGTGGAGGAGATACGAACTTCGCTCCGCTTGCAAGTGCGCTTGGCGAGATGGAGTGCCACGGCTTCTGGGAGCATGGCAAGTCAGACAAGGATGGCATCTGGACAAAGAACATCGAGTCATGTCCAACGATCCGCTCCTATGTCGAGAGTGTCCATGGCCGCTATGGTCGTGTCCGCATCATCAAGCTCAACCCGAGCTCTGAGGAAGATGCGAGAAAGCAGATCCACCTCGATGACAACAACCGTCTCAATCCTGAGGATGAGGGATGGGTTGTCCGGTCATGGCTTGAGCTTACGGATGTCCCTGGAACGAAATTCATTCTTCGTGGCGAGAAGGAGGATCCTTCTACCGAGACACAGATTCCCCTCCACAAGGGAATGCAGTTCGTCATTGACTCCGAGCGGATGTGGCATGTGGTTCACAACGTTGGTCCCCAGCCCCGCTACTCCCTCATCACCTCGTGGGAAAGCAATGATGCACTCGAAGCATGGATGCGAAGCCAGCTTCCTGTCACTGCAGGTGTCCGCTAGCTGACTCCTGCACTCAGCAAGTGAGCCTCAATGGCCCGGGATGCACACACTTTGCATTCCGGGACATTTCATAAGCAAGGCACCGTACTTTCACGGTAGAGCAGTGGCGTAGTCCTCCTGTAGGCAGATTCATCCTCCTGCACCATGCTGGAAGGAGATGAGACTGAGCATGGGAGGCATATGACATGCCACACACAACACACCCGCGAAAGAGTGCCAAGCCAGCAGTGGTTGCAGTCTGTGACAGTGCAACACTCCGCATCGAGCGGATCTGCTCGGGACCCGATTCGAGTGGTGCATGTCCTGAGGTTGAAGTTGGGGAAATCATTCCCTGCGCTGGGTGCCTTCTCTACGGCAGGGCGTTTGGAGAGTCATCACCATACCGGGTAGGATCCCAGATGACACTCTGTCCTGTCCTTCTTGCCTCACTTGTCAGTGCTGAGGAGAGCCGGGCTGCAGGCTGAGGGATGATGGCTGCGTGTTCTTGTGGTCAGTGGGAACTGTGCACATGACTGTCGTTCCTGTTCGGGTGTCTTCGATGTGGAGCTTGCCACCAATGAGGCGTGCTCGTTCCTCCATTCCCGAGATTCCATGATGGGGGCCAGGCGCAGGATTCTGGCGGGCAAATCCTGAGCCATCATCCGAGATCGTGACACGTGTGGATGCACCGGTGTAGGCGAGATGCACAGCAAAGTGCGATGCGTGGGAATGACGGATGATGTTCGAGACAGCCTCCTGGACAATGCGGTAGAGGTGAAGGTCTTCCATGTAGGAGCTCCGGTGAGGCGTTCCCTCGACTGTGAAGGTTCCGCTGGGCCCCCCGCTCACGGATCGTGTCCGGACAAGCTCTTCAAGTGCTGGTCCCAGTCCAAGCTGCTCAAGGCCTGCAGGGCGAAGTCCCGTTATCGTTGCACGGAGAGCAGCAATGACTGCAAGGACATGGTCATCCGCCTCAGTGCAGTGTGTGCGGAGCTGCTCGAAATCTGCTGCAGAGTTCTCGACCTCGAGCAGCTGGTGGACAGCAATGAGAAGCTGGAGAGGATCATCATGGAGATCCATTGCGACAGCGCGACGTTCCTCCTCCTGTGCAGTGAGGAGCTCAGCCATGAGCGCTTCACGCTCAAGGTGTTCAGTAATGTCCGTGAAGAAGAGTTCTGTGCTTGGCATGCCCACATCGCCTGGCGTGCCAGGAACACGGGAGATCATCACCCGGTATGTGCGGAGACCCTCAGCTGTTGGGAGCTGCAGGTGGGGCACTGCGATGAGTGTTGAGAGAGAGGAGCCAAGCGCCTTGTCGAGCAGGCCGGAGAGGCATTCACGCGGGAATGTCTTCCGTGCCTGGGGATTTGCAGTGACAATGTGCTCTGTGGCATCGACAAGGAGGATGGGGAGGGGAGCTTCATCGACAAGGGATCGGTACTGCTCCTCTGCAGTCAGGGTGAGGACATGCTCATGACGTTCCCTGTCAATGAGCAGGCCAATGAAGATTGCCATACCCAGGACAACTCCAAGCTCAATGAGGTCATTTCCCGGATGTCCCCTGTCCTCGGAAAGGAGGAGATCCGGGAGCCAGAGCAGAGTGGAGATGAGGGATGTCCACACTGCTCCACGGAGACCGAACCGCACTGTTGCATAGCTCACCGGGATGAGGAGAAGGCCAACAGGGATGCCAGAGGGGAGCAGTGCAGAACTCCCGATGATGTCGACAGTGAGGTGGAGGCCAGCAAGGATGATGACAAGGCAACCCACGATCCAGACATCCCTGTTCCTGATGTGCTGCACAACTGTGCCACGTTCCGAGGAATCTGCTGGGGAAGTGGACCGCACAGGTGTGGAATCTCTCACAGTGATGCCTCACGGAGCCTCAGTGCTGCAACAACGGCTTCCGTCCTTGTCCTGACATTGAGCTTCACATACAGATGCGATGCATAGCTCTCCACAGTGCGCACAGACAGGTGGAGCTCCTGGGCCATCTCCTTGTTGGAATGACCATCTGCAAGGAGAGCGAGGATTTCCTTCTCACGGGGTGAAAGTCCATCGAGCAGTGAAGGCGGAATGAGAGGTGCTGTCAGGAGAGGGGAGAGCGAGCGGTCCAGTACGGAAGCTCCAGCAGCAACACTTCGCACTGCTGCTGCAAGCTCATCAGGAGATGCCGTTTTCAGGAGATACCCCGATGCTCCAGCAGCGAACGCATGAGTGACATAGATGGGGTCCCCAAATGCAGAGAGCATGATGGAGCGCACGCTCGGAGCTGCTTGCGAGAGCAGCCGGATGAGGGAGATGCCATCCATGCCTGGCAGATGGAGATCCACGAGGACGATGTCAGGAGTGAGTGTGGAACAGCATGCAAGCGCTTCCTCTGCTGTGCCAACTGCAGCAGCAACAGTGAGATCCCTTTCCTGCTCAAGGAGCTCACGGGTTCCCTCCCTGACTATGGTGTGGTCCTCGACGAGGAGAATCCGGAGAGGTGCAGGGGACGATGTTGACTGAGGGCTGGATGAGGCATGAGGGATGGTATCCATGTACCCTCAGTATGAGATATATGTAGTGAAGAACTCAATGTTAATAGATGACTTGCGACACCAGGATTCAAAGCATTATCTGGCGCATCAGGACATCTCAGTCGAGACTGCCCCTGCCAGGAAGTTCAGGAGCACATGGAGCAGGGAGGAAAAATCCGCGCTTTGCTCGGTCCTGTATCAGGATGTCAAGCGAGCCACGACCAAAGGGGATAGGGGATTCCGTAACGGGATATGGCCTGTCATGCAGGGAACGGGGATCAGCAAGTGTGCGGGTTCCCACGAAATGGAAAGTCGTATCTATGCCTTGCCTGTGGCATTCATCAGCCATTTCAATGTCGGAAAGGCTGTCCCCAAAGCAGTGCGCTTTCGCAATGGCAAGTCCATGCTCGGAAGCCCACGTGAGGGCACGGGCTGCACCTAGTGCCTTCCCTGCCATCGGGTGCTGGAGATCCACAGCAATGCTTGTCCGATCGATGCGTATGGCGTCTGCGAGACTTCGGGATCCGAGGAATGCATCAAGCTTCTGGATGAAGCGCTCCTGGATGGCAGGAAAGCTTGCAAGGGGCACTGCATCAGCCTTTTCCACAGTGATCATTCCTTCCTTGCTGGCATCAAAGATGAGCGTGTCGTGGAATTCGTTCCTGACAGCCTCTGATACCCAGTTCCGGACAACATCCGGGAGGTGGAGGGAAGCATCCGTGCGGAGCTGGAGCCTGCCATCCGCAGTATATGAGGCCTGGGAACCTCCCTTCTCGCCAATGATGCAGAAAAAGTCTTTCAGGAGTGCATCTGGGGCGTACCCTGCCTGGAAGGCTGCATAGCGGAGTGGCATGAGAACATTCTCAATCACCCACGGAAGGGCACGGCCAGTATTGAGCACTACGGGTTCGCCCCGTGCAACGCGAGCAACGAGCTCCTTGAGGAGAAGAGGTTCCGTTATGCGCTTTGCAGCCGGATCCGAGAGTGGACCATCGACATCGAACAGCCAGAGAAT